>CAIVGC010000401.1 GCA_903905335.1 uncultured Methylococcaceae bacterium | reverse complement strand
TGCAATTTAAAAATATAAACCTACATGACTTAAAGTTAGTCTGCAGCGCATCCAAATAACAAAACAAATTTTCTGCTAAAAATAAATAACTCAAACACTAGAGTAAAAAATTACTTCTTTATAAAAAATAACTATGCGTAACCGCTAGGATTTGACTATTTCTAAGAAAAAATTAGTATTGATTGCCTAACAGAAAATATACAGCGTATTAATTTTAAGAGAGAAATTCCATGTAAACTACACTTATCGTCACTTATGATAGGCTGAGTTCCTTTGAGTTTCTGTAGAGACTCTGGGTAACAGCGATATCGTTGACCACACTATGAAAATAAAAACCCAGACTCAAATCGATTTATCCGACACAATTTGCAACTTTAGATTTTAAAAATCCCCCAACGTTCCTTTGCGAAGCATAGGCCTCTAAACATGCTTGTGGGGCGCGTCATTCCGGCATGAACTGCAGTAACCAGTTGCCATGGAGGGCAATAGATACATCACTATAAGTTTCATAATAAGCACACTAATATTCAACAGGTACATCCTTTTCAACGCTGATTGACACAAAAAACACTAAACCGCGTAGGTCATGGAAGAACTGATCTAGATAGCGAAAAAATCAAGGAAGTTGTGAACCAAGGCGACGAACTGACTTTCATGATACATTAGCTAATAATGAAGGATCAGTGCGCGAATTGGGCAATGAAACTCTGAAGAAAATCACTCATGAACTTCCGGAAAGCTTACGCAAAAGCACCAGCGTGGACTTCGCGCCAGCCTAAGATTCCTTAAAACAAAACGCTTGTAAACTTATATTTCAACCCAAGAGAAACACCCATAATGTTCACGCTACCTTCCCTATGGAACCTGATTATATCAACGCTTGTATTTTTCATAACAGCCAAGTATCTCCATATTTATCTTGAAAGCCAAGGCTTAGCAAAGGGCATGGTACGCGGCACACTGGTATTTACGGTTGCTTCCTTAATATCATGCGGTTCAGAAGACATGGTGGACTGGACGCAAGAAAAAATAGGCGTGTCTCAACCGGCAACACAAAACGCTGACTATATGCAACAAATGCTGAATATAGTTGCATCGCGAGTGACTACAGACACTATGGTGCAAGATTCTAAATAAAAGCTACTAACTGTAAAACAACAACTACAAACTTAAGGGTTTATTTTTACCGATCAGTTAGTCACTTTCAACAACACCAAAATCATTAAAAGAACCTTTTACAAGTTTTTCTAGCAACGAGTGGTTATGAAAAAAACAGTAATATGTTTTGGAGAAGTTTTGTATGATGTTTTTCCTTCTTACAGAAAAATAGGCGGCGCACCTTTAAACGTGGCATTAAGGTTAGCTTCATTAGGACTGGATGCACAAATAATTAGCAGAATTGGAAATGATGCTTTAGGAAAAGAATTATTAGCCTTTATTCAAAAAAATAATGTTCCCATAGATACTATTCAAATTGATGAAGCTTCGGTTACAGGAGAAGTTCTAGTCCAATTAGATGAAAAATGCTCTGCTTCTTATACCATAAATCATCCGGTCGCTTGGGATAAAATCAAAGCTACAGATGTAACTAAAGAGGCAACAAAAAATGCCGATGCCTTAGTTTATGGCAGCTTAGTTTGTAGGGACGAAATATCTTATAACAGCTTGCAAGAACTGCTTAAAATAGCTAAATATAAAATATTTGATGTTAATCTGCGTGCGCCTTTTTATAGTCATGAATTGCTTATAAATCTAATGAAGCAATCGGATTTTATTAAATTTAACGATGATGAATTATACGAAATAAGTGGCAATTTAAACTCGCCTTTTCATACCTTGGAAGAAAACATATTTTTTATTGCTAGGCAAACTAACACCAAAAGCATTTGTGTTACAAAAGGCAGCCAGGGAGCAGTTTTGTATTTCAATGAAGCACTTTATTTCAACAGTGGTTATAAAATCATTGTTGCTGATACCGTTGGTGCTGGAGATTCTTTTCTTGCTGGATTATTAAGTCAATTATTAGTCTATGAACAGCCACAAAAAGCCATAGATTTTGCTTGTGCATTAGGAGCATTAGTTGCAAGTCATGAAGGAGCAAACCCAAAAATCTCAAATGATTCAATTGTAAAATTAATGACTTTAAAATAGCAGGTGGTTCCAACTCCAAAATTCAGGCACTCAAGCTTTTGTTGAACCGAACTTCAGAGTTGAATTCGGGTTCTTTAAAGTAAATCAATAACTCAATTATTATGATTAGGTAGAGCTAGAATGAACTGACGAAGGAGACGCATTCATTACGAAGATATTTAATCTTCTAAGCCATCTATGCGTTTAGTCGTTAAGATTGGTCCATATATAAATATGAATAATGAAAAGGCGGCAATCCAACACAAGGTGGAAGCATACATTAATAGATCATAACCATGGGGTAGCGCAACAGGTAATAACACTCTAAACACGGCGGCTAAATTAAGCAATACAAAAGCAAATGTTATAGCGTTAGAGACACGCAGTGCTCGTCCGGTATGACCTAAAGACACTCTGGCCATCATTGCCAAGGTTAAACTACCTATACCACCGAGCGTAAAAGCATGTAAAGCTAATACTGGCAATACCCAACCATAAGCCGATAAGGCGGTTAAAGCAAAACCAAGAATAAGCCAAGCATAGCCTACATATAATGCCCACAATAAAGGCACATACCATACCCTAGCAACATACCAACCGGATAAGCGGGCAGCATTAACGGCCGCTGCAAACAGTGCGGTTATGGCTAACAAGGTTCCCGAAACAGTACATAATTGCAAGGTGAATACTAAAACAGCAGAGCCTATCGATAGATTATCCAATAAGGGATTCTTGCTAATGAAGGTGCCTGACAATGCTCTTTCGGTAAAATACGGAAATATCCTGCCTGAAAAAAAGATGACCATTGTAATAATAGTAGCTACGACCAGCTCTATACCTAGCCACGCTGAGTTTAAATTTAAACCTAGCATCTCTGCATGAATTAAAGCATTGCCTAAGGCTAATACCAATAATAAACCCACAAAAACTAAATGTTTGTATTGCTTGGCTTGTAAAATGGGTAGGCTGATGCAATAAGCCAACACAGGTAAGAAAGCAAAATCAACAGCAGCGATAACAGCATCAGGTAATAAAGCCGCATAAAAAGGCAGGATACGACCATAAAGCCACAATAAGGCTAATGCGGTTAATTTATCTCCGCTTAAAGTTGGTTTAGCGGTCCAGTTTTTAACGGCCGTTAATAAGAAGCCAGCGATAACTGCTACCGAGTAACCCAGCAACATTTCGTGTGCATGCCAATAACTGGGTAAGAAATAATTAGCGACTGTTAATGTGCCTTTGAAAATAGCATTCCATAGCAATATTAAAGTCAGCGCTGATAAGCCGGCTAGAGCAAAAAAAACTCTAAAGCCTAAACCAAAAATAGGTGTGTCAAATATTTTATGTGTATTCATAGGGATGTATTTTCCAACCAATCTAATTCAGCATCTGAAAAACCAGCAATTATACGCATTTCTCTGTTAAAAGGGCCTTTTGGCTTACCACCTTGGTAATATTTCTTGATTAACAATTGATATTGAGCCTCTGGCTCTAAGCCTTGCTGCGCACAAACAAACTTAAACCAGTAGGAACCGCGTTCTACATGACCGACTTCATCGGTTAAGATACGCGTTAATAATGTGACACTGGCCTCATCGCCAATATGTTTAAATTTGGCAATAATAGCCGGCGTGACGTCCAAACCTCGGGCTTCCATACAGCGTGGAATCATGGCTAATCGTGCTAATAAATCATCTGCGGTATCTGTCGCATGATCCCATAAACCATTGTGAGCGGGTAAATCACCGTATGCTAAAGTCATAGTTTGTAAATGCGTGCGAATTAATTCGAAGTGTTGCGCCTCTTCATCAGCGACACGTAGCCAATCGCAATAGAACTGATCGGGCATGCCACGAAAACGATAAAGCATATCCCAAGCCAAATAAATGGCCATAAATTCAACATGAGCAATGGCATGAAAGAAGGCTTTTATACCTTCAGGACTACCTAATTTACGTTTAGGCATTTCGCGCGTGGACAATAATATCGGCGTACTGGGAAACTGGACCGATGAAATAGCAAAAGGCGGATGTTCGGATGCTAAGCTTAACTCACCCTGAGTCAATAACTGCTGTGCGTGATGAGTCAGCATTAATTTTTGGTCAATATCAGGATGATGCAAACAGGCTTCAGCTAAGGTAAATATATTTTTCATTCGGGCTCATTGCTGTGTGTTTAGAGTATTATAATGCCTTTACTTAGCTTAATAACCAACACTAAGACAATGTGTTGTTGGTTTGCGAAAAACACGCAGTCCAACATTAAAGCAATGATAGCTATAACCAATCGATTAAAGCTCTTTCAATAAGCGATTATGCTGGGAATTTTCCATGAGCTCTCTAAACTCATTAACGGCGGCCATAAATAACTGCTCTTGTTTAATATCGGCTAAATGATGCTGACCACTTTGCTCTAACGCTGTAATAACATAGGCAATAGTCAGTTTATTAATATCCACAGCAGGCTGATAAAACTCATCACCGCCCTGCTCTTCGGTCTTAAATTCAATGACTATATGACTGGCGATTAATTTTGCTAATAAAGCCTGAACAATGGCAATTGGAATTAGCAATTTAGCTGCAATTTCAGTCGCTGATAAAGGCTTATTCATCAGTACAAAATTATTAATTATCAGATGGGATATTTGTAAGGCAATAACTTTTTGCAAAGCAAAACTCAAATCTGCATAGCGATTATTGTTTTTGTAAATTTCATAGTTTTGTAAAAAGAAAGCAACTTCACAACCGAATAAAACCACCATCCAACCCGCTTGTAACCAGACGACTAATAAGGGCAAGGCAGCAAAACTACCATAAATAGCATTATAACTAGACGCGCCCAACTGTAAGCTCAAATAAACCCATTGCAATAGATAAGATAAAACGCCAGTGACCACTCCAGCAATCATACCCGCCTTAATATTGACCTTATGATTGGGCATAAAGATAAAAATAAAACCAAATAGACCTATCATCAGCAGTAAAGGTAGCAGCCCTAAACCTTTAATCACCAGCCAACTGCCAGCGTCCGATAATTGAATAACCGTCATCAACCAAGTGATTTTAGTTTGTAAAAATAAACTAATACTCCCCGAAAGAACTAAGACGATCGGTGCTAATAACATCAAGGATAAATAATCACTAAACTTACGACTAAAGCTACGGCCCTGAGTTATTTTCCAAATATGATTAAAAGATTCTTCAATATTGCTGATGACATTGATCACTGTCCAAAACAGCACCACCGTACCTATACCTGCAACAACGCCACCTTTAGTGCTGTCTAGCATATTCTGCGCGAAACTAATCAGCTGCAATACGGTAGTTTCTTGATTAGGGACCTGCTCCATTAAACGCTGCTCTAGTATTTTTTCAAAACCAAAACCTTTAGCAATACCAAACAGTAATGCAATAACTGGAACGATAGATAATAGGCTATACAACGTTAAAGCTGAAGCTCTGAGTGGACATAAGTCTCGATAAAAAGATTGCACTGATAACAGAGTAATCTTTAACGACTTAATCATCATTGAATTCAATCGTGACATCGATTGTTCTTGCAGTAACCAAAGCTCTTCTTTAAAAAAATATTCGATTTTTAATCTCATGATTTCAAATATAGCTATTGATAACCAGAGGTATTGCTAGTTACCCAGCGCTCGGCATCGGCGTCTAAACACTCTTTTTTCCAGAACGGCACGGTCGACTTTAAGGCTTCCATAATATAACGCGTCGCGTCAAAGGCATCACCCCGATGAGAGGACCATACCGCAATTAACACGATAACCTCATTAGGCGTAATAGTGCCTACACGATGAATAATTAAACTATCTAAAATTGACCACAAGCCCTGTGCTTTTTCGACGCACAAGCTTAATTGCTTTTCTGTCATGCCAGGATAATGCTCTATGCTCATGCCAGTGACTTGGCTACCCTGATTAAAATCACGCATGGTGCCTATAAAAATACTCGTCGCGCCTATGGCACCCAGATAATCAGGTTGTGTGCTCTGATATCGCTGAATTTCGTGATAGGGATCGAAAGCGTGGTCGATAATTTGAATTGCCATTGTTAGCCGCCTGTCACTGGTGGAAAAAATGCAACAACGTCACCATCGATAACCAAACTATTCCAGTCCACATACTCCATATTAACAGCCGCTAACGTATTTTTAGGTAAAGCAAGATCTGCATTAGCCTCAAACCAGACTTCTTTAACCGTTAATGACTGAATAAACTCCAACTCGTGCTCGGAGTGACCTACATGCTCTTTTAAACTGGCAAAATAATAGACTTTGATGGACATAATAATTTACCTAGCAAGAAAAAAAGAGATAATAATGCACTTTTGTCACTCAGCACTAACTTATTCATGACTTATACCACCCATTTTAACGCATCGGGCGAAGCACACATGGTTGACGTTGGCTCTAAAGCCATCACTCAGCGTATAGCTGTCACTGAAGGCTACATAAAAATGCACCCAGAAACTTTGCAGATGATTAGTGCTGGTGAACACAAAAAAGGCGACGTGCTTGCGGTTGCCAGAATTGCTGGCATCATGGCCGCTAAGAAAACTTCAGATTTAATCCCGCTCTGTCATCCTCTTCCCATTACCCATATCGAAATCAAGTTAAGCGCCGAACCTGAACATAGCCGCATTCGCTGTGAAACTACAGTAAAAACCATTGGTCAGACCGGCATAGAAATCGAATCACTCTGCGCCACTCAAATCACTTTACTAACTATCTATGATATGTGTAAAGGTATCGATCGCGGCATGATTATTGACACTGTACGCTTGTTGCAAAAAGACGGTGGTAAATCAGGGCATTGGCATTCTGAATAAGTAAGCACTGCAGGTTGGGCTAACGGCCTATCGTTAACCCAATATACCGCTCTATCAACCTAAACTCGCCATAATCTCGTCACTAATATCTGCATTGGAATAAACATCTTGTACATCATCCAAATCTTCTAAACGGTCTATCAAACGCAGCATTTTTTCAGCATCGTTGGCATCTAATTCAGCTAGTATGCCTGCTTGCATGGTGACTTCAGCATTATCGGGTTCAAAACCTGCGGCAATAAGCAAATCTTTTACTGTTATGTAATTTTCGGGGCTGGTCATGACATCAACCGAGCAGTCCTCATAATTAATAACATCTTCTGCGCCCGCTTCTAGTGCGGCGTCCATCAGGGCGTCTTCATTTACCGATGGAGCATAACTAAGAATACCAACTTTACTGAACAAATAAGCGACCGATCCATCTGTTCCCAAATTGCCGCCCGCTTTACTAAAAGCGTGACGGACTTCGCTAACTGTGCGATTACGATTATCGGTCAAGCAATCGACGATAACGGCTGTTCCGCCAGGGCCATAACCTTCATAACGAATGTTTTCGTAATTAACACCCTCTAAGGCACCAGCAGCTTTTTTAATAGCGGTATCGATAGTGTCACGACGCATATTAGCACCTAAAGCTTTATCAACAGCGGTGCGTAAACTAGGATTACTAGCCGCATCCGCGCCACTAGTTTTTACTGCAACAGTAATTTCACGTAGTATTTTAGTGAAAACTTTACCACGCTTAGCATCTTGTCCCGCTTTGCGATGCTTGATATTAGCCCATTTACTATGTCCGGCCATGCTTACTCTCTTTAAAAGGTAGGTCTATCGTATTAATTAATCTTACAAAATATATTCTAAAACACTCAGCAACGAAGTTTCAGTGGTATAAACATCAGCCAGTTCACGCACGATTGATCTATCAACGACTCCACCAAAACCGAGCACGAAAGCTCCAGCTTGTTGAGCTTCTAAATCGGTTTTTCCGTCACCTATCATAACCAAAGAGCCTTGTTCTTTTAGCATTGCCACAACCTTAGATTTACCGCCATTTCTGGTCAAGGGTGAATCGTGATCAAAAGTTCGATAGCTACCGTCTTCATTAAAATAAATATCAACGGCGTGTACATGATTTTCTGGTAAGCCCAGATAGTGTGCCAACGGGAGAATTGCTTGGCGTAACCCACCGCTGATAATATGCACGGTTTTATTCTGAGCTAATAAAATAGCAAAAACTTCTTTAACACCTTCAACTATTTCGACGATATACTGCTCAGCTAAATTATTAATGCTGTTGATATCAGGTTGAATTAGCGACAAACGCTTTTCGTAGACCGCTTCTAATGCGACTTCTCCGTTCATTGCAGCATCAGTCAGTCTGGACATTTCTTCTCCTAAACCAACATACTTAGCAAGCTCATCGATACCTTCAATTTTACTTAAGGTGCTATCACAATCGAAACAAATGACATCAAAATTCATGGTTAATTGAAATGGTCTGATAGGTACGAGCAATGTTAAATAATGACGGGGACTACATCAATCTCGAAGCAATTACTTGAACTATTAAAGATTAAAAAGGGCACAGTTTAACAGCTTTGCTATCATCTAGGTATAGATGGACATTTTCATTGACTCTATATTCCCTATGCCATGACTTTCAATCAACACTATAACTAAATCTGATACAGCATTACTAACTGTGTACCGTATAATTCGTAACGCTTTCATTATAAGAATACCGTCATGACTAAAAACAGCTATCAAAAGCCATCCGTTAAAACTCAAGAAGAAGCCTTAAAAATGGCTAGAGGAACGCAGCGTCCCACTCAAAGCAAAGAGCAAACTAAGCTGATTGCGCAAGGCATTCAGAAAGGTATTGATCTCTATAAAAAACAGCAAAAAGAAAAATCTAGGGAGTTAAATAGAAAGCTTAAGAAGCTATCAGGTCAAAAGCAACCATTACTAGAGTCAGAAGATTTAGACATACCAATCAATATAATCTATCAGCAGCACTGGCTTCCTTGGCTATTACTGCTACTAACATGGTTAGCCGCGGGTATTTATTTTATACTTTAATCGTCAGTACTGAGAAAAATTAAGTATTAACAGATTTTAAATCAATTAGTTTTTCGGTATGAGAACAAGAATCAACGGCAGTTTTACGATAATTGGCACAACCCCAAAACTGCCCAGAAGGACCTTTTCTTAAGAGCATTTTTCCACCACACTTAGGACAAATGGGCTCAACATAATCGCAGCGTTTATTTTCACAAACCCGAAATAGACCTTTCTCTTTCAAGGCACTGCCACACCATTGACAGGCTGACTGGGTATGATTACACAAGGGATATTGGCTACATCCCAGAAAACTGCAATGTTGACTATCTCTAGGTACCATATAACCCGTTTTACAGTGGTTACAAACAACATCAGCCAACTTATCTTGAAATTGTTCGCCAGTAAATTCGTCACAGAGGATTTCATACTTTTTATCTATCAGTTCTCTAACAAAATCTGAGGCTTTATTGGCATCGCTGATCAGATATACATGTTGTTTGGCTCTGGTCAATGCCACATAAAACAAACGCCGTTCTTCGGCATGCACAAAAGTTTCCGCTTTAGGGAGTAGCAGATCCAATAACGGATGTATTGCTTTTTCAGCCGGAAACCCCTGCTTACCTTTTTCAAGGCCCAGCACAATCACGTAATCGGCTTCTTTACCTTTTGAGGCATGCACACTCATAAATTGCAGTTTTAATTTAGGATACTTCCGTGTTAAAGAGGATAAGTCCGGTTTTCTGAAATTGAATCTAGCCAAAATAAGCACGCTGGCATTTATATCAGTTTTAGCAGTAATAGTTGATAGTGCGGCATACAAGCCGACCATATCTTGCGGGGTCTTGATTAACGAAACGGCAGCATGTTCGACGATATTATGGCTTTGAATCTTTTTGGCGATTTGAGCTGCATTTTGCATGACAAATCGTGAGGCGACAGCGCCTATTTTATTATTAAAACGAAAGGTTTTATCCAGCATGCTGATGGCTGTATAGCCAAAATATGCTTCAAACTCTTTGGTTAGGGAGACATCACTACCGGTAAATCGATAAATCGACTGCCAGTCATCGCCCACGCAAAACAGACTGTTATCAGGATTTTGAGCTAATAATGCCTTTACCAGTCTAGCTCGACTGGCAGAAATATCCTGAAATTCATCGACCAATAGATGGCGATAAGGTGATTGATAACGCCCAGTTTCCACATACTCAATTGCCTTGCCGATCATATCTTCAAAATCAATGGTGTTGGTATTGCGTAAATGCTGTTGATAGACCTCATAAATCGGCTCAAACAAAAAAGCCGCTGCCTGCATACGCTCATGGTCTTCATGCTGCTTGGCGAAGGTAACCAAACTTTTTAAGGTCAGGCAAGCAGCTTTGAACAAGACCAACACTTGAGCTAACAAATAGCTAAATTCAGAAACCTTTCCAAATTGATTGAGTTTTATCAGCAGCTCATTATTGGCTAAGGGCTTAAACTTTACACCCGCCTGCAGCAGTTTATCCTGCAAAGATTTTGTCAAAATACCTTGGTGTTTTAAATAGCTATAAGTCTCAATCAAGTGTGTTTGATGCTTTTGATGCAATGCTCGCTTCCAAGCCATATCGGCCAGATAACTTTGCTGTTCGATAAACGGCGGCGTCTGGTTTTTTTCATTAATGGCAAAATGCTCAATATAAATATCGTACTCCGGCAAATAGAAATCAGGCTGGTAAGCTTGATAATCTGCCCCCGCAGTATTTACCTGATACTTGGCTTCATATTCATAAACGACGCCCTGACGAAACAGGCAATTGGCAATTTCGCATTCTTCATAGCTTTTTACCAACTCGCCTTGTAAGGTGCGTAAATCATTTTCTAAAATATAGTTATTGTATTCACCCAGACTTTTAAATTTGAAAGCACTTTTATAAGGATAGCTAAAACGTAAAAAATAGGTGACCAACCTTGATTTATAAAGCTCATCTTCTAATAAGCGCTGAATTTTCTCATTAACAAAATGCGTCCGCAAACGCTCATCTTCAGCCATTTTATTAATCGAGGGTACAACACCTTCCACTTTAGTAATGATGTGCTTACCAAGACTATGAAAGGTTTTCGCCGTCAGGTTATTAATTTTTAAGTGAGTCTGGATGCGTTGATCCATCTCCTCTGCGGCCTTCCTAGCAAAAGCTAACATCAGAATTTTTTCTGGGGGAGCAAGCTCTGCTTTAATTAAATAGCCGGCTCTACCTATCATAGTGCTAGTCTTGCCTGTACCTGCACCGGCCAATACTAAATTATGCTGTTCATCAATAACACAGGCTTTACGCTGATTGGCTGTAAGTGGGTTACTTTCTACTTGATCAAAAAACGACTGAAAGGTCGTCAATTGTTGCCTGACATAGGATTTATTGCGCTTATCAATATAAACATAGCCTTGGGTTAATAGCGGATGCAGTATTTTCAGATAGTGCACTGCTTCGGATGGCAAAAAAACATGCATATCCTGACGAGTAATGACTTTCTCTAAATGCTGGTAATTTTCAAACCATTGCTTAGCAACCGCATAACGAATATAACACTGACCAGAAAATGAAAGACTAGCTTCTTGATACGCTTGTTGGAAATCAGGCACTATGCCTTGATAAAAAGCTTTAATATAATCCTGACAATGTTGATTAAGCGCTATCTGCAAAGACACTGATTGCGCTTTAGCCACACCGCTAAAACGGATTTCGCTGCCATTTTCTAGTGAAATTACTAAAACATCCCAAAAATAACCACGTTCTATCTTTATATCAAGCCTGATATCCAAATAAAGACTTTTGTTTTGGAAAGATTTCCCAGAGAAGAAAATTCCGTCGTTAATTAAATCAAGTGATTCATAAACAGCTTTAGAGGAAAACAAAGAAGCTAACCAGCTAATACGGTAACTTAAAAGTTTAATTGATGGTGTTTTCAAAATAATTATCGACTACTTAAACTTTAAAATAAAATCCCTGCGACTTATCAGAAATATAGCACCCATGAACTTGCAAACTTTGTAAGAGATTTATGATGCCATCAGGGGCACATATGAGTTTTTTAATCTGTCATTTTAGCTATTTGAATTCGCCAATAAATAATAGCAAACTCAAGTGCTCTTGGTCTTTGGTAGAGTAACAAAAAGAAAATAACCATTAAGCGTACCGCCTCTTATATTCTAATTATGAACAATTAAACTCAGAGTTAAATCCAAGTTATAAAATATCAGCCCCTTTGACTGGGGTATGAAAACGGCTCCGCTGTTTTAAACTTTTTGCATGCATCTGATAACTCAGCACTACCCACGAAGCTAAAACACCAAGTAGCGAGGATATACTAATTAAAACCAAGGTATCTATTAATCCTAAAAATATTAAATGAAAGCTTCCCCCATAAAGACTCGATAACTTTTCTACTGCCTGCCATAATACTAGCATCAACACTGTGACAATAAACCATGCAGATATACCAGAAATAAAACCTATCCAAAAACCAGTGTACAAAAATGGACGCCGTATAAAAGAATTAGTCGCTCCAACCAATTTTTGAATAACAACTTCATCTCTACGATTATGTAATTCTAAACGCACAGTGTTTCCGATAATGATCAATACAGCTGTTCCTAACAATATATTTAATATATTGGAAAATAAGTTTATGACAGCTATTATGGATTGAAGACGTTCAATCCATTGCAAGTCCATTTGAGCCGCATCAACCTCAGGCAATTGCTTAAGTTCCTTTTCTAAATTCTCCAACTCATATTTATTATTCAAAATTCTTTTAGGTAATACTTGCAATACAATAGGTAGTGGATTTTTCTCTAATTCTTTAATAGCGGAGCCAAAGCCACTATATGTTTGAAATTCTATTGAGGCTTCTTCTTTAGTGATTAATTTAACATTTTGAACATTACTATTTTGTCTTATACTTTCAGCTAATTTATTAGCATGACTATCAGAAACATCGTCTCGTAGAAATAATGAAATTTGGTTACTAGACTCTAAATGTCCGGTTAATTGCTGGATATTTGCCTTTAAGATATAGAATCCACTAACAAATGAAATAGCAATTGCTAATACAGATATAGTCATAATCGAATTGAAGGGGGTTGCAACAATACGGCCTAAACTTGAAAATAACGCATGCGCATGAAGATCTCTATACGCATATAATTTATCAATGAAATGACCGCCCGCCTTCTTTGTTTGCCTAGGAACTTGCTTTAATGAATTATTTCGAAAGCTCTTTTTATCTAGATTTTTATTCCTATATTTCATCACTTAACTCGTAATTAATTGACCATGATCCAGCTTTAATACACGATGATTAAGCTGATTTATCAAGGAAATATCATGTGACGCAATCAAAACAGTAACTCCGACTTGCTGAAATTGACTAAACAAATTCATGATTTCAGCTGATAATTCAGGATCTAAGTTTCCTGTCGGCTCATCAGCGATAATAATAGGGGGTTTATTAACAACGGCCCTCGCAATTCCTACCCGCTGCTGTTCTCCTCCTGACAAAGCAAATGGATATTTCTTTTCTTTGCCGGACAAATTAACTTTATCCAATGCAGCTCTTACTCTACGATTAACTTCAAGATGCCCAAAACCTGCAATAACTAAGGGTAACGCCACATTATCAAAGACAGTTCTATCATAAAGTAACTTATAGTCTTGGTAAATGACCCCCATCTTCCTTCTAATGAAAGGCAATTGATGCTCTTTAGCTAAACCAACATCCTGACCGTCTAACAAAACTCGTCCCCTACTGCTACGCTCCATCACTGTAATTAATCTCATTAAGGTACTTTTTCCAGCACCTGAATGTCCAGTAAGAAATGCAATTTCTCCCCTGCTTAAATGAAAACTAACATTACGCAAAACGTCACCTGTCTCAGGATATCGCTTAGTTACCGAATCAAAATCAATCATGCTTTAGTCCTTAACGAATAGAGCATCAACAAACTGGTCAGCATTAAAATCCTGTAAATCATCAATACCCTCGCCTATACCAATAAATCTTATAGGGATGCCTGTATGTTTAGCTAGAGCAAAAATAATACCTCCTTTTGCTGTGCCATCCAATTTAGTCAACACTAAACCAGTTAATGCAACGGCTTCATTAAATAATTTAGCTTGAGACAATGCATTTTGACCAGTACCCGCATCTAAAACTAATAGCACTTCATGAGGCGCCGCACTATCAAGCTTACCCATAATCCGCTTCACTTTTTTTAGCTCATCCATCAAATGAGACTTAGTATGTAAACGACCTGCCGTATCAGCAATTAATACATTAATGCCTTTTGCTTGTGCCGATTGCAAAGCATCATAAATGACTGATGCTGAATCTGCTCCCGTATGCTGAGCGACCACATGAATATTATTGCGCTCACCCCACACTTGTAATTGCTCGACAGCAGCCGCTCTAAAAGTATCTCCTGCCGCTAACATAACACTATGTCCTTGTGCTTGCAGGCGTTTAGCTAACTTGCCAATTGTGGTCGTTTTCCCTGCTCCATTAACACCGACCACCAGTATCACAAACGGTGTATCTTGTTTTGGTATATGCAACGGGATATTACATGGCTGAAGTATAGTTATAAGCTCTTCCTTTAAAGCCATTGATAACGCTAAGCCATCACTTAATTGGTGTCGTTCGACACGCTGGGTCAAATGCCTAATGATTTCTGTAGTTGCATCCACACCGACATCGGCCATGATTAAACTGGCTTCAATTTCTTCCAGTAAATCATCACCAATATCTTGCTGACCGATAGGAAGACTAGCTATTATGCTATTAAGTCCAGAACGCGTACGCTTTAACTGCGACTTAAGGCGCAAATAGAGTGACTCAGGCGGCAACTCTACATAGATTTCTTCTGCGAAATCTGCTGAATTTGATGGCGCAACGAACTCTGGCTTTGGTTCAATATTAATAACAGGTGATTGCTCTTTCTCAAAGCCGTATCGACTATAAAAACTGATAGCAATCAAAGGTAGCATTAATAATGCCGCCGTAACATGATGTGCAACTGTTATCCATAATGGCATATTCAGCTTAACACCAACAATCCCCAAGCCTATTTGTACAAAAAGCAACACACCCAACCACAAACCCGCTGTTTTTACAGGTTTTGAAGAGTTAATCGTTGTTGCACAGAACATTAGCGAACTAAATAATACAAAACACAGTACCGCACTAACTCTATGCAGCCAATTAGCCGCTACTTGAGCGTCGTATGAAATAATGCCGGTATAGCCCGTAAATAAACTGTTTAATAAATTCAAAGCATTTTGATAATCCGCTTTAGGCCACCACGACCCATTGCATTGCGGAAAGTCACTACAAGCTAATCCTGCATGATTAGCGCCTACCCAAGCACCCAATATAATCTCTAGCAATAAAACAAGCACAGACAACTGGGCAAATAAGCCAAGTCCCTTGCGTGGATTAATGAGCGCACCGGTAATTACTGGATTAATACGCAAATAGAACCCGAAAAACAGCCCAAAAGTTAGCGTGCTCAACAACACTTGTATTGTGATAACTATAGGCATTGCGTTTATCGTTGTTGCCAACAAACCTAAAGCCGACTGTAAACCTATCAACAAGACTATAGCTAGTGATGTCGTTATCGCGCCAGCTTTACGTGGTTGTTGACGCCATGAGAGTACACACAACAACAAGACCAACAGACCTGATGTAACCGACAGAGCAACATGAACATTGCCTTTCAATAAAGCATTAACTGGCGAAGCAAGCGCTAGATCGCTTCCCGATAACCGAGCATATGAACCTAGAAGTATAATTATTAACGTTAAAACAACGCCAAATAGTGTTAGTTTTCTAAACATGTGTGTGCCATTAACCAATTTGAGAAATTTTGAGTAAATGCATGAGATCATCTTTTACTTTGTAAGTATTGAACTCTGAATCATATTGCATCATTAAATTACCGAGAGGATCTATTAAAAATAACATGCCATCAGATATAGATTTGCCCTGCCTGATGTCAGTCATTTTTTTAATCAATTCAATGCTGGGCTTTACCCTGATCAAATCGGAATTAAGCGCGAATTCTTTATCTTCAGTGCCAATTAATCGTTCTATTAATGTATCATCCAGCTTATTTTCTTCTCGCAGCAAGCTCAAAAACAGAGCATCATCTGCAGGATTCTTAGTGCGATGTAATTTCCCTAATAGCGTATCTTTCAACCACCATTGATTTGCATCTACGATAGAGGGCTCTTTAAAAACAATAACAATACGACGTGTACGCGGTAACTCTTTATTTAACATCAGCCTTAATTGCTTACTTTTAAGTAGCGCATCAAGACAGATTTCGTTACAAGCTGTTTCTGGAATGACATTGACTATCAACCAATGCCCAGCAAGTTCCGCCATATTTTTAGTTGAAAAAGGATCAAAGCCAGTAAAATCAGTGCGCTCAGTAGTCACTGGAGGAATGATTAGTTGTCCACTATTGGTAGTGCCTTTTACTAATCTAGGATATTTCTCTAATCCCCAAGCAATTAAAAAAGGGATGATGGTCAAACCAAATATAGTTAAAATTATTAGTTGATTTTTCTTTTGTTGTTTATTTATCATTTTTTTTATAACTATACCAAATAAATAGTATTGTGAGCGTTATTGCCAGTGCGAACCATTGTATAGCATAAGCGATGTGCTGTTCAGGCAACATAACAGTCGTTACTTGCCATTCCCTTTTAAAACCTGCTTGCTGGTCTTTATCCAGCTCTACTTGAAAAGGCATTAAAGGGTAAGTTAGTTTCTTTGCTAAAACCTCTACATCAACCACTTGTATAACAGACGGCGAGCTCTCAGTCGGTATTTCTGCACCAGCTAATTTAATCCCTACACTAGGAAAGTGATTTATACGACCGCTGACAGCAGTAGGTTCGTTATTGATCTGTACCTCAGGCAAAATATCTCTATCAGGATTTAACGGTACCCACCCTCGATTAACCAAAACACCGACATTTTCTGCTTGCAGTATAAAGGGCGTTAAAACAAAATACCCCACTTTGCCAGCACTAATTTGATTATCTATTAGAAATTGATGAGTAGTATCGTAATGCCCTGTCGCCTGTGTTTTTTTATACCGTAGCTTATCGCCGTCAATATCAATATGCTTCGATAAAGATATGATTTCAGCAGAAGCTGAACCCTGTGCTTGCAGCTCAAGAAACAATCTCTTTTCTTCTGATCGACCTAGCTGCCATGCGCCCAGTGTACACAACAGCGTTAACAACACCAAATAAACCAAGGTAGGCACTTTTTCAAATTTCATCGCTGTCACTTTGTAAATAAGCATCCATTATTAAATTTACCTATTGGCACAAACGCATTATTAAACGAGAATAGAAACAGTCTTGTCATCAACCATAACTCTATCATGATTATCAAAAGCCTCATCATCATTGCTTTCATCCTGATCCTTGTCAGTCTCGGCTCCGCTTTGTATCATCTCGTTAACCGAAAAGCTGGAGATCAATCCCAAAAAACTCTTAGAGACCTAACTTTTCGCATTGGACTTTCAATGCTATTATTTATTTTTCTTTTTATAGCCGTCGCTACCGGCATTTTTAAACCACATGGTTTAGGTGAAGGAATGCAGATGCAAAAACCAGTTCAAACTGAGCGCCTTAATTAAAAGACACTATCCTCTAACCTATACTCTGCCGTCATCTAATCTCTAATTCGATCATACCGACAAAAAAAAAGCGCGGACTATGCAGTCCGCGCTTTTTTGGGTCAAGTATTTTACATTAGATAAACAAAGATAAACAAACCTAACCAGACCACGTCGACAAAGTGCCAATACCAGGCAGCAGCTTCAAAAGCGAAATGATTTTCAGGCTTAAAGTGGCCCTTGGCACTACGGAATAAAACCACACTCAAAATAATCGCACCAACGCAAACATGGAAGCCATGAAAGCCCGTCAACATAAAGAACGTAGAGCCATAGATACCCGAACCCAAGGTTAAACCCATTTGTGTATAGGCTTCATGATATTCTATAGCCTGAAAGGTAACGAATAAAAACCCTAAGAAAACCGTTGCCGCCAAACCTTTAATCAATTGATCTCTTTTCTTAGCTAGCAAACCATGATGCGCCCACGTACAAGTCACACCACTAGTCAATAGAAGCAAAGTATTTAAAAAGGGCAATCCCCATGCACCCATCGGCTCATAGTGGCCACCGACATTGCCAGGACCATTAGTAGGCCAAGTGGCTTGGTATGCAGAATGCAATATTTCTTTAGTTGCGCCTTCGCCTAACCAAGGTACAGATAAATTACGCGTGTACCACAAAGTACCGAAGAACACTGCGAAAAATATGATTTCTGAAAAGATAAACCACATCATACCCATACGGTAGGAAATACCCACCCCATGGTTATACATGCCAGATTCACTTTCCTTGGCTTGCAAGGTAAACCAACCTACCAACATGACGATAAAAACAAGCAAGCCTATAACCATCATAGTCGGCCCTATAGACGAACCATTTAAATAGTTTGCAAAACCAGCCAGCATCATCATTAAACCAGCCGTACCAATGACCGGCCAAGTTGCTTTATGCGGAATATAATAAGCAGTATTTGTAGACATCAGCTTCCCCTCTATTTATTTACTGATTTTTCAGTATTATCAAAAAATGTGTATGACAAGGTAATTGTTTTATAACTTACAGGTAATTCTGGATTAATAACAAATCGCATCGGCATCGTTTTAATTTCTTTCGGTTGAAATGTTTGCTCTGAAAAACAAAAACACTGCGTCTTTTCAAAATAACTACTCGTTAAAGCCGGCGAAAAGCTCGCAATAGCTCTCACGACTATGACTTTATTGGCTTTATTTTCAGCGTAAAAATTAACCGTATGATATTCACCCGGATGAACTTTTAGTTGCTTAACTTCAGGATGAAACTCCATAGGCGTTGATTCATTCAAAGTCGTCAAAAACTCTACGGTGATTTCTCTATCCATATCGACTTTATAAGCCGCCTCTGACACTTGTTTTATATCATCTGGCCTATCTCGTTCTATCCATTTCCACTGACATAATACATCATAAATCGGCACCAAGGCATAACCGAAACCAAACATAGAAATAGCCACTAGCACCAATATCCGAACTAGCTTAGTATGTTTTTTACTAAGCTCTTCGGTCATTGAGAGACCGCTTGTGCTACCGCAAATAAATAAACGATTAATGCTACAGAAACCAAAATAACAGCCGTTAGTAAGTTTTTATTTTTTATTGTCATGATATTAGTGGCTACCTAGCCCCTAAAAGAAGGCTAGGTATATTTCCATTATTTAGTGAGTATCTAAAACATGCTCAGTTGGCACAGTTGTCGGTGGTGTAGTCCAAGTATGATAAGGAACTGGGCTAGGCAAGGTCCATTCCAAACCGTGCTTAGCAGCATCTTCCCATACTTCAGCAGTTACTTTTTCGCCTGTACCACCTTTTATGGTGTCAACAACGATATATAAGAATAACAACTGACTCGCGCCAAAAATAAAGCCACCTATACTTGAAATCATATTCCAATCAGCAAACTGTATTGCATAATCAGGTATACGGCGTGGCATGCCCGCTAAGCCTAAAAAGTGCTGAGGGAAAAACAATATGTTGACCGATATTGCAGACAACCAAAAATGCAGTTGACCAATTTTTTCGTTATACATATGGCCTGTCCATTTAGGCAGCCAAAAGTAACCGGCCGCCATCAGGATAAAAATAGATGCAGGTACCAAGGTGTAATGAAAATGGGCAACAATAAAATAAGTATCGTGATATTGGAAATCAGCTGGCGCAATAGCCATCATTAAGCCGGTAAAGCCACCCATGGTAAATAACACCACAAAAGCGATAGAAAACAGCATAGGGGTTTCAAAGGTCATTGCACCTTTCCACATAGTAGCGGTCCAGTTAAACACTTTAACACCCGTAGGCACTGCAATAATCATAGTGGCGTACATAAAGTACAACTCACCAGCTATAGGCATACCCACAGTAAACATGTGATGTGCCCAAACAATGAAAGAAAGAAACGCAATTGAAGCTGTCGCCCAAACCATAGAGGCATAACCAAATAAAGGTTTACGCGCAAAAACAGGAATAATGGTTGATGCCACGCCGAAGGTAGGCAAAATCATGATATAAACTTCTGGATGACCAAAGAACCAAAAGATATGTTCATATAGCACAGGATCGCCACCACCAGCTGCATTAAAGAAACTGGTATGGAAGAATTTATCGGTCAATAGCATGGTTACCGCGCCTGCAAACACAGGCATAACAGCAATTAACAAAAAGGCAGTAATCAACCAAGTCCACACAAACAACGGCATATCCATCAATCTCATGGCTGGCGCACGCATGTTTAAAATCGTCGCGATAATATTAATCGCTCCCATAATTGAGGAAATACCTAATAAATGTACCGAGAAAATAGCGAAGGGTAAGGCCTTACCTACAGTGATAGGTTGCAAAACTAAAGGCGGATATAAAGTCCAGCCGCCATTAGGTGCGCCACCTTCCATAAATAAAGTACTTGCCAGCAATAACACACCAGCTACCAACATCCAAAAGCTCATGTTGTTCATGCGAGGCAAAGCCATATCGGCTGCACCTATCATCAACGGAATTTGCCAGTTTGCCAAGCCAACGAAAGCTGGCATAACCGCACCAAACACCATAACTAAAGCATGCATAGTGGTCATTGAATTAAAGAAAGCAGGATCTACAAACTGCAAACCTGGTTCAAATAATTCGGCGCGGATAACCATGGCCATGGATCCGCCCACAAAGAACATCGCCAAGGCAAACAATAAATATAAGGTACCTATATCTTTGTGATTAGTGGTAACTATCCATCTTAACAGTCCTTTAGCAGGACCATGATCGTGATCATCATCATGATGATCGTCATGATCGTCATGTTCAACTACAGCAGCAGACATAATTTATACCTCAAGAATAATTAGAAATGTTGGGCGATAATGAAAGTATGAATTATTCATCGTCATCATCGGGAAGCGCAGTTTGCTTAGGCTGTAATTCGTCGCCCACGCTATTGCCCAAATTATTGCGCACATAGGTCATAAGCTCTGCAAATTCTTTACCATTCAATTTATCAAATTTTGGCATTTTTGAAGTACCAGCACGCAAGAAGCCATCTAAAGACTCCCACTTTCCAGTGGCTATAGCACTGCCTGTTAAAGCAGGTATTAAACCAGGCACACCAGCACCTTTAATTTGATGACAGCCTACGCAATTCTTTAAATAGACAGATTCGCCATGAGCCATAAGCTGCTCACGCGTTTGGTCACTTAAATCTGGCTTTTGCTTTTGTTGCTCTAAAGTCTTTTTAACCCAAGCGTCATAATCTGGTTGTTCCATAGCAATGACCACAATAGGCATAAAGCCATGATCTCGACCACATAACTCAGTACATTGACCACGATAGATGCCAGGCTTATCAACTAAAGTCCAAGCTTCATTTATAAAGCCAGGATTAGCATCCTTTTTCCAACCTAGATCAGGTACCCACCAAGAATGTATAACATCAGCTGACGTCAATACGAAACGAACCTTAGTTTTAATAGGAATAACTAACGGTTTATCAACACTTAATAAATAATTAGGCACTAAGCGTGGATCTGCGCCCATGGTACGATGAGATTTCTCACTCGCTTCATCTAAATGACTTTCGAAATGAATATCCGTATTCAAATACTTATAATCCCAGTACCACTGTTTACCAGTGACTTGGATAGTCATATCAGATTCTTTGACATCATTCAGTTCCAGCATGGTTTTCGTCGCAGGAATCGCCATACCTATCAAAATTAATGTTGGAATAATAGTCCAAATTATTTCAATAGTCGTGTTTTCATGAAACTGTGCCGCTTGATGCCCTTTCGATTTACGATGATGAAAAATTGAATAAAACATAGCGCCAAACACAAGGACACCAATAATTACGCATATCCATAATATCAGCATGTGTAGGTCATAAATGTCATTACTGACCTTTGTAACCCCTTTCATTAAATTGAGCGTATAGTCCGCCTGAACTGATCCTAGCCCTAAAGCTGTAAGGATTAGACCTGCGAATAGTTGCTTGACTGTTTTCACGGAGCCGCCTCTTCGATAGTAAGTTATAAACCTTTATGATTGCAATGTAATTACGGTAAACACAAGACTAAACAAACGCTTAGCTTAGTCTTTTTACCTAAATTATCACAAAAAACGTGAGAATTTTAACCTATGACGGCTTTCTATACCAGCAGTCCTTTTTAGCGCATCAATTTATATCCAATTAAACCTATTTAAATCAAATAATTAGAGGATATTTAAAATATTTCCGACACAGCAATACCCCCCCTAAGCCCTCTCGATTTTGAATAATCCGTCATTCCCTACTAACTTGCAAAACCTATCGTCATTCTTAACTGTGTACTTTAATGACATTCAGCGCAACTTTACCACCACTGCAGAAATAAAATCATCTGCTAATTGCTCGGCGTGTCGCCTTGTTTTTCCTAGTGTCATAACGCAAGCTATACGATCTGCGTTTTGATAAGGATAGCCCACCTGATCACCTGGCTTTTTAAAAACCTCTACTTGCTTGACACCTTCATCTATGAGTTCTGGCAATAGCACAACGTCTAAATAACCACTACTAGAAGTAGTGACCCATCGTGACACAGCAAAGCCTATTTCAGAAGAACAAGTTAACTTAGACCAGGGCTTGCCTAGATGCAAGTCAATCAGATCGTTATGCACAGAGCGACCTAGCGCCAAATTTAACAGCCTAGGAATTTTAGCGCCTACCAAGCGAGGATTAACCTCAACCAGAAAGGGCCCATCTTCTGTCAGTATAAGTTCAGTGTGCGTAGCGCCCTCATTAAAACCTAGCTCATCCAGTATCGAGAACACATAATCTCGAATAGGCCCTAACTCATATTTATCAGAGGGAAAACAACTACCCTTAATGGCACAAGACGGTGGCGCAAACATTAACTTTTCATTGATACCTAGCATTTGATGCTGACCATCTTGAGTAAAGGTATCGCAACCTATTAACTGCCCTTCTATATAGCGCTCGACTAGCAATCTATCATTCGCATTAACCCCAAAACCATAATCTGTTTTACAGGGCAAATAATAATCTAAGGGATCAAGCAACGGATTAAGATCATTTTCATCCAAAAACAGGGCTATGTTTTGAGAACCATAACCATCGCTAGGTTTGACCAAAACAGGAAATCCCAGTTGCTCAACGGCTGTTCGTAGCTGCAGATTATCGGTCGCTAAAGCAAACTCTGGCTGAGATATGCCTTTGCTAGCCAAAAGATTTCTTACCGTATATTTGTCACGCATGATTATGGCCGTCTCTGGATTCACGAAACGTAGCTTCAAACATTGAGCCAATTTAGCGGCATCGACAATACGAATATCAATTAAACAAAGTAGCGCATCGAAAGCATCTTGCTGATGTATTTCAAGGGCTTGTTGCTCCAACTGTTGATACTCAAAAGGTTTAATCTCAACGATGCGCTTAGCAAGTGCTAGATAACGTTCATATAGTCCATTGTTTTGATAATAACCAATATCCGCTGTAAAAAAACTGATCTCATGTCCTTGTAACAAGGCAGCTTCAAAAACATCAAAGTCGTTGCCACCGGGTGCTTCAATCAGTAATAAATGTGCCATTAATGCGCCTCAGATAAGAATAGGTGTAATACTTTCAGCCAGCCTAAAGCCCATAGCATAAGTAATGGAACGGGGATTATGTCCATGTCGTCTGCGAGTTCTAGCCAGATCTCTAAAACGCGCAAAGCTGCCTCCACGCGCCACACGATAAACGCCATGAATCTGGCTCAAATGATCATCTATGACGGGACCACCCTGATAGGGCAAGTAGTCATCGGCCACATATTCTTCAACATTGCCCGCCAAATCAAAGACACCAAAGCAGGATTGTCCGCCAGTAAATAAGCCAACAGGCGTGGAGTCAAATAGACCTGTTTCACAACAATTAGTCAGATTCACATCAAAATCATGACCCCACGGAAATTCTCTCTGTTCAGGCCCTGCTGCCGCAAACTCCCATTCCGCCTCTGTAGGCAAGCGAAATAATCGACCTGTTTTTGTCGCCAACCACTGCGCATAAGCATCACAAGCTTGCGCAGACAAGGTGTAGACTGGATGATTAGCGCGCTCTATGGGATAACGTCTAAAGGCCCAACTACTAGGAATTTCAGAGTAATGACTATCCAGTAAAAAATCACGATACTCTTGATTAGTAACTGGATATTTACCAATACGATAAGTCTCAAGGTTAACCTGATGTTCTGGGCATTCTTTACGAATCCAGTTCTCGTTTAGACCTAGCTTGTCGAATCTACCCAACACCTCAGTAACAGCAGACTCTGGCAAGCCTACTGTTACTAAACTACCAGTAATAGTAATCATCTCTGGTTGTAAGGTATGGATTCTTGGATCACCGATCAAGGCCAGCACATTACCGGCAACGATTTTTTCAGCCAGCTTGGTATCAGCAGCCTCAATCTTGGCCAGCAACTCAGGAACGCTTAACGCTCTTAGCACCTCAAATAACGCTTGCTGGTAACTCGCCAAACGATCCGCCACATAATAATCTGGCAGACCTAAGCGCTCACGATCGGTCATATCGCCGCACAACACACTCTCGAATTCAGGCCAATAGCCTATAGGATTAGTTTGAACCATATTTAATACCTCAAAGGGGGATGCACTAACATTACGCAGTAACGTCGCTTTACTCTCGTTTGCCACGCTGAGCACCGCAGGTTTTGTCGGGGTTTGCAACCCCGATCAAAACGTTTAGATGCACCCAAACGGCACTATATAACCATAAGTAGGCCTGTTTCTTCGGTGATCTTTCATAGATAATTGCAATATCAAACGTTTGAGACGGAGTTATAAACCCCGTCTCGCGAGATTAATAACCAAATAGTTAGCGAGATGAGCTAGTGGTGTTTTCAATTAAGTTAAGAAACAGGCGTAAGCTGTTATTGATAAAAGTATCCAAATTAGCATCCTTCAACAACCCAGCTTCGTCCCAAGCCTCATTAGCATTAGGCAGACTAATTTGTTCAGGCAAAATCAGACCGCCCAAATAAGCAAATAAATTGCGTGTAGCTTGTAAGCCCAAGATACCACCACTACGTCCAGGTGTAGCGCTGGCTAGCAGCATCGCTTTACCATGAAAAGGGTTAGGATAATCTTGTCCACCAGGCAGCCTAGGTAATCGAGACACCCAATCCACGGTATTTTTTAAAAACGGACTGTACGAGCCATTATATTCAGGGCTTACCACAATCAAGCCATCGGCAGACCATAACGGTCTATGCAGCGCTTGAACTCTGACTAAGACTTCGTCATTACTTTCTAAGTCCTGATTAAACAAAGGTAAATCTACCTTAGCGACGTCAAGAACTTCCACCTCACAATGCGCCTTTAACAAGGATTGTAAATAATGCGCTAAACGACCATTGATCGATTGTTTACGTTGACTACCAGGAATAATAATTACTTTTTTCAACAGAGTGATTCTCTAGTTCATTAATGGGCAATGGTATATAAGCCACCATCATAAGAAGCGGCAAGAAAACAATGACCTGATTCATCATAGGTAATAGAAGAAATACCAGCAATGGTAGGTCGGTTAAAGCTAGTCCAGCGTCTAGTGGCCACATCAAAGCCAGCCAAAGTACCACCATAACTGCCTGTTAAAAGTGTGCCACCATCTGCACTCACAGCAATACACTTAACCGAGTTAGTATGCGGAGTTTCATACACAGCCTGTTCGCCATCTAGCCAAAGACGTAATGCCCTATCACGACTTACACTAGCAAAACCTACATCTGCAATTTGGCAGCAGGCATTAGCAATTTTATCGTGGGCTTTACTGATGCTGTTAACTAAACTTAAATCTTGGCAATTATGCCAAGCAATATCACTAGACGCACAGACCGAAAACAACTGCTCATGATTAGCCGCGATACTTTTAATGGCGTTTTTATAAATAGGTAACTCCCTTACTAGCTCAAGGCTAGTATCGGAGTTTAAGGAAAATACCAGCATTTCACCGGTATAAGTGCCGACGGCAATATGCGCAAGTCCTGCACTGTAAAATAACGCACCACAATTTAAAGGCGAATGATGCTGATAAAGCACCTCACCGCTAAGCGCATCAAAAAGCTGACCTAGCTGACCACCGGTAAATAAGCGCTGTTCTGCGGGTAATAAAAAATTACACAAACTGCCTAATTTGGCAATAGCTTGCTCATTCTTGCAGACAATGCCGGCATCACCAACCGTATAAACATAACCTTGATGACAGACCACGGCATTAATGCCCTGCCCGACCACACGCTCATCAATCTGCCAGCGATCTTGCTGCCAATCATAAACAGCATAAGTACCACCAAACGTGCCAAGGGCTAATTGACTGCCATTGAGAAAAGCGGCAGCCCGCGACCAAATAACAGCGGGGAGGCTAGTACGCCTTAGTTCTACCACAGTTCCAGTTGGACTCATAGCCCAAAAAGCCATAGTCCTATCATAACTTAAGGAGACTAATAGTTGTCGTTGATCGCAATAAACCAGCTTTTTAATACCGGCTTGATGCGCATCGTGATAAGTGATTTGGCCTTGTGAAATAACAGCTAAGCGACCTAGATCATCACCAGCAATAATACGACCCTGTCCATCCATGACTATGGTATCAGTGCGTACACCCTCAAGATCATAACAAGAGGCTTGTACACCTAGCTCCACATCCCAAGCTCTAACCGTGCCATCAACACTAGAAGACACCAGTTGTTTGCCATCTAAATTCCACAGCAAAGAAATGATATTGCCTGTATGGCCTAAAAAAGTATGCAAGCAGCGACCGTGCAGATCAAAAATACGCACAGCTCTATCTAATGCACAAGTGGCAACATGCTGGTTGTCAGGTGAAAACACTGCCATATCAACATCGTCATCATGATTACTTAAAACAGCTCTAAGCCTTAAATACGGTAGCTCCCAAATACGAGCTGAGTAATCGCTACCCGCACTAACCAGCCAACGCCCATCAGAGCTAAACGAGCAATGATTGACTAAGTGATCATGCATACCTTTTGCTAAGGCCTTATGCGTTATGGCATCCCATAAAATCACCCGATTATCATAAGCTGAGGTTGCTACATATTTATCGTGGCTTGCCACACAACTGATTGGACCGGAATGTTTCATCAAGCATGCCTAAGTAACTAAAAAGAAATCGTTGTCATAAAATCCCCGACAGCATTGTCGAGGATTTCACGAACAAAATGCAACCTAATTTAGGCTGTGGTATTGACGTTAGTGCCCACTGGGCCAGAAGTAGCTAGCGGCAAAGTAGCTGTCGGGATAGAGGCTGGAGGCATACCACCACCGTGATGATGCCCAGTTCCCTGTGTTGAAGACACTTGCGAAGTCGCACTCGCCTGCATGGCTGCAAAAGCATGTCGCGCCTCATTTACATTACCCGACCGCAAGGCTGCACCTAATTTACCCATTGGGCTATTAGGATCGCTAGCAGCAGGATTGTTAGCAGAAAGTGACTTAAATGCTTGCTGAGCTGCACCCAAATTATCTGTCTTCAATGCGCTAGATAATTGACTAAAGTTCGACTTTTGTTGTTGCCATATACGGGCACCACCGACTGCCGATGAGTCAGGCGAAATCGCCATACCCATAAAACCTCCTAAATAAAACATTAAAATTAACGCGAGTCTGATAAACCACTCAGACCCGCCATCTCTTTTTAAAACGGCAAAAACACTCGTTAACTAACGACAATAAATTGCCGCAACTTACAATTAATCTGTGACATCCGCCAATTCTATGACATTTATTGATACTTTTTTGAACACACCCCTGCCATAAGCTCCTTGATCTCAGGCTTTCTCGCGGTCAAAAACATCTGTCGAAATATTTAAAGCAGATATGATGCCAACTAATGGACTTGATGGCTACCAACTTAAAGCGGGACAGCTTCAGCGCAGACGAAAGGCTCAGGGCGAAAGACTAAGCCTTGGAGGCTAGCAACTTAAGGCGTGACAGGTACTAGACTTAACCCTTCGCCTTTCGTCCTTTGTCTGTGCTTAGAAGAACTCTGCCTAAAACTGAACGATTAAGCTAGTATCCCGTCTTAAATTGGTAGCCGACTTGATAGCTAAATAAGCGGCGATAGGTGATTCAATGCAAGAGGATTAGCTCTGTGCTTGGAAAACTGGGCGAATGAATTCGCCACTACAGTCACTACCCACAGTTAGTGCAGTTCAGTATGCAGTGGGAGTACCCTCATCCCAGATGAACCGCAGGAATAAGGCTACTTTTATTTGGCTAGATAGCTAGGACCAAACCGTTAAAGGGAGAGCAAAAGTAACTGTCCGACCTGTCTAACTTAGCCTTCTACAAGCAGTCTTCAAGGTGGCAAGCGGCACACTGGCCCGATTAAGGAGTCGCCTTTAGCAATTATGGGTCTCCTTAATCGGCTAAAGGAGCCTGCTGAGCCTTCCGGTTGCTCCCCTGCACCTCGCAAGGAGCTCGGAAAACCCCATACCTAACAATTCGCCCTGCCAAAAGCATCTATTTAGGCACCAAACACACTCCTTAGAAGGGCCGCAACACTACCTGAGCCGATTAAGGAGACCCATAATCGGCTACAGGATCATCCTCTAAGACTTAAGCCGCTCCCTTAGACGTCCAAGTTGCGCGCTAATTGGCTCAGTATTAACGTTATAGCTAACTTTTTAGTTAAATTCATCACTATTCCCCTTTTCAAAGAGTGGGTATTTTGACGAAATAGTGCAGGTGCCGACGAAGTGCCCGTATCAATCGATGCCAACACACAATAATGTACTATCTTCCTCTGCATATTTTGAACTGGGTTATAAACCCTAGTCATACTGTATTTAAGCATTGAACAATTAGGTCTAAAAAGCAGGCAGCCAAGCCTAATTACCT
>CAIVGC010000400.1 GCA_903905335.1 uncultured Methylococcaceae bacterium | reverse complement strand
TTTTTTAGGCGCAATAGCGGTAAAGGACACATCAATCCTGCTGCATCAATTTCTAGGCTAAATTCAATCATTGTTTTTTAGTAACTCATTAACGTCAGAATGCTTATAATACCACCCCCCTAATGAATCTAAGAATCACCGAAACAAAATGGATTATTTTCCCGTTTTCGTAAAACTGAAAGACCAAGAGTGCTTGGTAGTCGGAGCTGGTGAAATAGCGGCTCGTAAAATAGAGTTGTTAGCACGAGCAAATGCCAAAATAACAGTACTTGCTGAAGATATTAGTCCTCAAGTAAAAAGCCTACAAGGTTCTTGTCAGCTCACTTTTATACAAAAAAGCTTTGCTGCTACAGATTTGCGTAATTACCGATTAGTGGTTTCGGCGACTAATCGTAAAGAAACCAATATTTTAGTCGCTAAAACCGCTGATGAACAAAAGATTTTAGTTAATGTTGTGGATAATCCTGAATTATGCAGCTTTATTTTTCCGGCTATTATAGATCGTTCGCCCATCATCGCTGCAGTTTCTTCTGGAGGTGCTGCGCCAGTATTGGCGCGATTACTCCGAGCTAAAATAGAAAGTATCATTCCACCAGCTTACGGTCATCTCGCGAAATTGGCAGAAAATTTTAGAGCGGACGTTAAAGAGCATATTAAAATACCCGCGCAGCGTAGAATTTTCTGGGAGAATGTTTTTCAGGGTCCTATTGCTGAATT
The DNA here is from genome assembly GCA_903905335.1 of uncultured Methylococcaceae bacterium. GTDB lineage: Bacteria > Pseudomonadota > Gammaproteobacteria > Methylococcales > Methylomonadaceae > Methylobacter_C. Next base: position 10,412 of record CAIVGC010000400.1, on the reverse strand, counting down.
GATTTTTGCAGGTAATTTAGCCGCAGCTAAAGAACAAATATTGCAAAGCATAAAGCAACAAAAAAATGAAGCGAGTCTGGGTGAAGTTTATTTAATCGGTGCAGGACCAGGGGCACCTGATTTATTAACCTTTCGTGCTTTACGTTTGATGCAACAAGCAGACGTTATTGTCTATGATCATTTAGTGTCACCCGAAATTCTTGATTTGGCACGTAGAGATTCAGAAAAAATTTATGTCGGCAAAGAACGACATAAACATACCTTACCTCAAGATTCCATTAATGCTTTACTAGCAGATCTTGCTTTGGCTGGCAAGCGAGTGGTGCGCTTAAAAGGCGGCGATCCTTTTATATTTGGTCGAGGCGGCGAAGAAATTGAAACGCTGATGCAGCAAGGGATTAATTTCCAAGTCGTACCTGGGATTACGGCAGCATCAGGTTGTGCTACTTATGCAGGTATTCCGCTCACCCATAGAGATCATGCGCAATCGTGTACCTTTGTAACGGGTCATTTAAAAAACAATACTATCAATTTAAATTGGACACAATTAGCCGCTCCTAATCAAACCATTGTTATTTATATGGGTTTAGTGGGCTTAGAAAAAATCTGTCAGTCATTAATGGCTCATGGTAGTCCCAGTGATTTACCTATAGCACTCATACAACAGGGCACAACTAGTCAGCAGCGGGTTATTACAGGTACCTTGGCTACTATGCCAACGATCATTGCTGGCTTGTCAATTAAGCCTCCTACTTTAATTATTATTGGTACAGTGGTTACATTACATGACAAATTAAGTTGGTATCACAGTCAATATGTTGATTAAGAATAATTTATCTATCTGAGTTTGTTGTTGTTTTAATATGTTATATAAATTATAGGGTTTTTCTTGTGATTTAAGCATCAATAATAATTATGCTTAAAAGGAAATAAAAGATTGAATTTTTAAGTCAAATTACCTATTCTTCTCCAGCCTATATAATAATTAATAATGGTTTTTCCAACAAAGAGAGCGATAGCTTTCTTTCTTTACTACCAATGAGGTCACTATGAAAAAATCTTTTGCTATAGCAGCTAGTATTGTTTTAGTCGCATTAAGCGGATCAGCAATGGCTGATGAACAACTTGAAATCGGACAAAAAATTTATGAACGCGCTTTCGGTCGTGGTTGCGGTACTTGCCATGATATCGCTTCAAATCCACAACTAAGTGCAAACATCAAAGCCGGTACATTAACTAGAGCTAGCTTTGAGAAAATGTTAAAAGAAGGCAAAGGCGGTATGCCAGTTGCAATCGCAGAAATCATGAAAAACAAAGCTGTTGAAAAAGCGGGCTACGGAGAAGATCAAGCTGTAGATGCTTTGTTTAATTATATCAGCAGCAAATAAGCTAGATACAAGCACCAAGAACAAAAAAGCCGCCACAACTGAAGTTGTGGCGGCTTTTTTGTGTCCTTTAGGTTTTAAATAAAGGATGTTAATGCTTTATTTTTTACCTAAATGACGAATCACGGTTTCTTTATAAGGTAAGCGATAATGATTTTTAATCCATATCCCGATAAAAGCAGAAAAAATCAAAGCGCATGAAGCAAGTGTTAGATAAATAAGTCTTTTTAACTGTGACATCTCGCGCATCACTTGATCATTGCTTATAGCAAGATTTTCACTATTTAAAGGTTCTGAATAAGAACGTAGAATTTTAACATCATTCTTAATATCTTCGATGGTTCCTAAGGCATTAGCAGCCGTGCCTAAACGTACACTTTCTTCTAATGATCTTAATTTGCTTTCAATTGAACCGCTGACTATACCAACAAATTGGCCTTTTAGGGTATTCACTTCGGCAGATAAAACTGGATTCATATCCGTCGCATCCGCTTTTCTATAACGATTAAGACCATTGGTCGGTAGTAAAAAGAAGCCTACAACGACAATGACAATCATCAAGAAAAAAACTATCGCCATTAACCATCGATTAACTTTAATCAGTCCTTGATCCGACGATAGGCTAGGCAGCAGCACTAATTCTGATGTTTTCTCGTGCAAATCACTCATTACTTACTCCCCCCCCTCAAAAAATCTATGCACAGGAAACATTCTCCCATCAAATTATTATTTTTATGTTATGCAAGTATTAATTATACAAGTTAAACCAAAATTGTCCTGTGTTTTTATTGACTATGTTTTTCCTTAGCACTTAGAGACACAAAGCTAATTGGACTTTAGCATTTTCTTGTATCAAAAATAATCGGCGACACATGGCCTTTAAATCTTGTTGGGCGTGCTAAGTCCCCGTTTGCCGTAGTTGATATGTTGGAGTGTCGTCGAGTAGGGTCTTGTAAATTAGTAGTGTTATCAGTACGTTACTTTGTGCGATAGTACTTAACGTTGATGAGTTAATGCTTTTTGATCGATTAATACTGAAACAAACAGGCTGGCTTCATGTAGGGTTTGTTCCATGGCCAGTATGAGTTGGGATATATCAATACTAATTTCAATAAATTCTTGTTGCAAGGCTGCGATGGCTCGGGCATTTAGATTGTGTTTAAGATAAAGTACTTGATCCTTGAAGGCTGTCAATACTGGATTTATGGTGTGTTCTGCGCGGCGCATGGCTTTAATCAGTCGAGCATAATTTTGTTTTGCGGCTTTTAATTGGCGCTTACTATTATTACGTAAATTTCGATTCGTATATTCATTGAGTTCGTTTTCCCACTCATTAAATAAGGCCTCACTCACTTGTTCTATGGCTCTTATTCTCTGGCTGACACCCTCAGATTTTGAGCAACAAAACTGATACTGTCTATTAAGTAAGTTATATTTATGTTCAAGACTAGCATCATTGGTGTTTACTAAATTTTTAAAACGCTCTAAGGCATCTTGAAATTCGTCTCTAGTTTCCTGAAGACTAATACAGGTTTGTTCAACTTGGAAAATAATCTGATCGCGTTTATGTTCGCCTATGGATTCTCTGGCACTGTAATAAATTGTTCGGATTTTTTTTGAGAAAAAACGTGTAATTAAAGTAAGTGCATTAGAGGCTTTAGGAGATTCAGACATTAGCTATTTTTAAGAATAAGTATGTGGCGACATTTTTCTGAATAGATTATCACTTAAAGGTTAAAAGTGTTCAAGCGCTAGTCTTGAGTTTTGGGCGCTATGTTTTTTGCTATACAGCATTCAGGCAATTAGATTTGTTTTATACATATCCGTTTAGTTAACGCTATAAATACCGACTTATAAAGATAGGTAAGGCGACTTAATAACGCCTAGGCTTATACATGAATCTAAAAACCTAGCGATTTACCTATCTTTTAGTTTGTTTAGAGGTGTGGTTTTATGGATAATACGCCTATGAATTGATGATTTTCAATAGATTCAATCGTTTCGATACAAGGTAGGGGACTATGACAGAGCAAATGAGTAAGGGAATTGAGCTAATGTTAGCTGGAATGGGTATTGTCTTCCTGTTTTTGACTATGTTAGTACTTGCTATTAATATCATGTCATCGTTGATACAGCGGTTTTTTCCAGAAGCACCCAATTTAGTTGGAACAGTAACGACTTCTTCTAGTGGAATTGACAAAAATATTATTGCTGCGATTACCGCAGCGGTACATCAGCATCGTAGCAAGCCTAAAAAAAGCACCCATTATTGATAGGAGTTGTATACTGGCCGCTCATGATTTTGATTTTTAAGTGTTTTGTTAAATAAGGTCTCTGTAACTGCAGTCACTCTGATAATTATATCTTGCATCATTTCTACAATACCCTGATGTATTTGATAATAATTCGACAAGTTTTTATTATAAAATGTATGTGAACGACTCAAAAAGTCAATAGATTAAACCCCTGTACAGGTAACGGAGAGCTAGTAAGAATGGCCCAAGATAAAAAAAAGCCTTTAAAAATCACTGAAGTAGTTTTACGTGATGCACATCAATCCATCTTAGCCACTCGTTTACGCATAGAAGATATGCTGCCCATATGTGAAAAAATAGACCAGATAGGTTATTGGTCTATCGAATCTTGGGGTGGGGCTACATTTGATGCCTGTATCCGCTATTTGGGTGAAGATCCCTGGGAAAGATTACGCTTATTAAAAGCAGCTATGCCTAACACACCCCAGCAAATGCTGTTAAGGGGGCAAAATATCTTAGGATACCGGCATTATGCTGATGATGTTGTTGATAAGTTTGTTGAGCGTTGCGCAATTAACGGTATCGATGTATTTCGTATTTTTGATGCGATGAACGATATGCGTAATATTGAACATGCCGTAAAAGCCGTCTTGAATACGGAGGCGCATGCTCAGGGTACTATTTCTTATACCACTAGTCCGGTACATACTCTAAATGTTTGGGTGGACCTAGGTAAGCAGATTGAAGACATGGGGGCACATTCAATTTGTATTAAAGATATGGCAGGTCTGTTAAAACCTTATGATGCTTATGAACTAGTGAGTCGTCTAAAGAAAAGCACAAAAATCCCTATTCATTTACATTGCCATGCGACTACCGGTTTAAGTGTCGCCACACTGATTAAAGCTGCCGAAGCAGGTATCGATAATGTTGATACGGCTATCTCTTCTATGAGTATGACCTATGGTCATAGTGCTACTGAGACTATTGTTGCCAGTCTTGAAGGTACCGGTCGTGCTACTGGTTTGGATTTAGTTAAATTAGAAGAAATTGCGCATTACTTCAGAGATATTCGTAAAAAATACGCACAATATGAAGGCAGCCTTAAAGGTGTCGATGGACGTATTTTAGTGTCTCAAGTTCCTGGTGGGATGTTGACTAATATGGAAAGTCAATTAAAAGAGCAAGGGGCTGCTGATAAATTTGATGAGGTAATGCATGAAATCCCGCGTGTACGTGAAGATTTAGGTTTTATACCTTTGGTTACTCCTACTTCGCAAATTGTGGGTACCCAAGCCGTTATGAATGTCATGAATGGTGAGCGCTATAAAACCATTACCAAAGAAACTGCGGGTGTTTTAAAGGGTGAATATGGGGCAACCCCCGCACCTGTTAACAAAGAGTTGCAAGATAGAGTGCTTGATGGCGCTAAAGCGATAACCTGTAGACCCGCTGATTTAATCGAGCCAGAAATGGCTAAGTTGATTGTCGAAGTGCAGGAAAAAGCCTTGGCTGAAAATGTGAAGCTATCTAAGTATATTGAAGAAGATGCTTTAATTAATGGTATGTTTGCACAAGTAGGTTGGAAGTTCTTAGTTAACCGAGGTAATGCTGCTGCTTTTGAAGCAGCTCCAGATGCTATTGCGTTTATTGACGAAGCGCCTGTTTTTAAACCCTTAACAACTAATGCCGCAACAGAAACTTATATTGTTAATGTGGATGGTAGAAACTTTAATGTTACCGTAGGTCCCCCAGGTGCGCCACTCGCTATTAAGTCTACAATTGCTGATAATAATTTAATAGAACCTATCGTTGAGTCTGGAGTTGTGGTTTATGCACCTATGGCTGGCAATATACTTAAAATTTTAGTTGATGTTGGCAGTACGGTAGTGGAAGGTGAAGTGGTTGTTATTATGGAAGCGATGAAAATGGAAACAGAGGTTAGATCTAAATTTAGCGGTATAGTGAGTGCTGTTCATATCAAGGAAGGCGGCGCTGTCGCCGGTGGTAATGCCTTGATTTCTTTATAGCAAGCTATTGCATCAAGAGATAAATGATGGAAAATTTGACTGCACTATGGCAAAGCACTGGCCTGTATAATTTTACGGGTGGCCAGGCTTTTATGATGTTGGTTGGCTTTTTATTGCTATTTTTAGCAATAAAAAAAGGCTTTGAACCTCTATTATTACTACCTATAGGTTTTGGTGCCATACTCAGTAATATACCTGTAGCAGGTATAGCTGAAGAGGGTGGTTTGCTGTATTACCTTTATTTTGGTATTAAAACCGGTATATTTCCATTATTGATTTTTATGGGTGTAGGAGCGATGACAGATTTTGGTCCTATGCTAGCAAACCCTAAAACCTTGTTATTAGGAGCTGCGGCGCAATTTGGTATTTTTGCTTCTTTGCTAGGCGCGTTAGCGCTTAATGCAGTGCCTGGTTTGGAATTTAGCTTAAAAGATGCAGCAGCTATTGGCATTATAGGTGGTGCTGATGGCCCGACCGCTATTTATGTGGCTTCAAAATTGGCGCCTGATTTATTAGGTGCTATCGCCGTAGCAGCTTATTCATATATGGCTTTGGTACCACTAATACAGCCCCCAATTATGCGAGCTTTAACGACAGAAGATGAACGCAAAATTGAAATGAAGCAAATGCGAGCGGTTAGCAAAACGGAGAAAATTGTCTTTCCTTTGATGCTGCTGATACTATCTATTTTGTTATTGCCTTCAGCTACGCCATTGATTGGCATGTTCGCCTTGGGTAATTTAATGAATGCTTGTGGTGTTGTAGATCGTTTAAGTCAAACAGCTCAAAATGAGCTGATCAATATAGTTACTATATTTTTAGGTTTAGCTGTTGGCTCTAAGCTGAGTGCCGCCGCTTTTTTGCAAATAGAAACCTTAGGTATCTTAGCGCTAGGCGCGGTCGCTTTTGCCATAGGCACCGCTTCTGGGGTTATTATGGCTAAAATTATGAATAAATTCAGTGACACGCCTATTAATCCTTTAATTGGCGCTGCGGGCGTATCGGCCGTGCCTATGGCGGCTAGAGTCGCTAATAAAGTAGGTTTAGAAAGTAATCCCCATAACTTCTTATTAATGCATGCCATGGGGCCTAATGTCGCTGGCGTTATTGGTTCTGCCGTAGCTGCGGGTGTATTGTTAAGTCTGGTTAAATAAATCTGATTATCAAATTAACGATTAGCAGTCTCGTCGGGTGACGGCATTATCATCGCCAGACACTAAGCATTCAACATACCTTATTGTCGGGCACGAATACCCGATCTACGAAACCATGGCCTTAAGCTGATAGAGTAGCTCAAGTGCTTGTTTTGGACTAAGTTCATCCGGTAGCGTATCTTCTAGTAAAGTAACGGCCGGATGATCATCCGCAGATGAAAATAAATCCAATTGTTTAACGTTGGTTACATTTTGTTGTTCTTTATAGGCATGGTTTTCTAAATGCCGCAATTTGGTTTTGGCTTTTTCTATGACTGAGCGAGGTACGCCTGCTAAAGCGGCTACTTGTAAGCCATAGCTCTGATTGGCTGGGCCGTCTTTAACAGCGTGTAAAAAGATGATTTTGTCACCGTGCTCCATCGCATCTAAATGTACGTTGTAGATGATGTCTTGTTCATCAGCTAGCGTCGTTAATTCAAAATAATGGGTAGCAAAGAGGGTAAATGCTTTGGTTTGCTTGGCTAGATGATCAGCGCAGGCCCAAGCTAAAGACAAGCCATCAAAGGTGCTTGTGCCTCGGCCTATTTCATCCATTAGAATCAAGCTGTTTTCAGACGCATTATGCAAGATATTAGCGGTTTCTGACATTTCGACCATAAAGGTTGAACGTCCACTCGATAAATCATCAGAAGCGCCTATTCTAGTAAATATTTTATCAATAGGCCCGCAGCTAAACTGTTTGGCTGGCACATAACAGCCGATGTGAGCGATTAATACGATCAACGCAGCTTGGCGCATATAGGTTGATTTACCGCCCATATTAGGGCCGGTGACGACTAACATTTTTCGCTGACTTGAAAAAACTAAATCGTTAGGTACAAAAGGAATATCAGAAACCTGCTCAATCACTAAATGCCGCCCACCCTCTATATTGATACCAGGGATAGGCGTTAAAGTAGGTGCTGATAATTTTAGAGTTTCAGCGCGTTCTGCAAAGGTGTTAAGGACATCTAATTCTGCAAGTGCTGCTGCGCACTGTTGTAATGGTATTAATGCGGCAGCGACAATGTTGAGTAACTCTTCATAAAGAAATTTTTCAAAAGATAAGGCTTTATCTTTTGCGCTAAGTACCTTGTCTTCAAAGCTTTTTAATTCTTCGGTAATATAACGTTCTGCACCTTTTAAGGTTTGTTTGCGAGTGTAATGTAAAGGTATTTTATTGGCGTGTAGGTGTGATATCTCAATGTAATAACCATGTACTCGATTATAATTAACTTTAAGTGTACTGATGCCGGTAGCCGCTTTTTCCCTATTTTCCATATCAATCAAAAACTGATCAGCGTTTTGGCTTAAATTTCGTAGCTCATCTAAATCTTGATGATAGTCCGGTGCAATAACGCCGCCGTCTCGAATAAGCACTGGTGGGTTATCAACTAGGGCTTTTTGTAGTAACGATAATATTTCTGGATGTACACCAATTTTCTGGGCTAAATGAGCGAGTTGCAGATTTTCACACGTTGCCAGACTTTGTTGTAACTCGGGGAGCACAGCTAAGGTTGAGCGTAACACCAATAAGTCACGAGGACGCGCTGATTTTAAGGCGATACGAGAGCTAATACGCTCAATATCACCGACTTGTCGTAAATGGGTTTGTAAGGTTTGATAGAGACTATCATTAAGTAAGTTTTCGACGCAGGCGTAACGATCGTTGAGCTGTTGTACATCACGTAAGGGTCGATTGATCCAGCGTCTTAGACAACGACTGCCCATCGTGGTGGCGGTTTTATCTAAAACGCCGAATAAAGTGTATTGCAGTTGTCCCGAAGGATGATAATCCAGTTCAAGATTACGGCGACTAGAGGCATCCAGTAAAATGCTGTCATCACTATTTTCAGTACAAATGCCTTGTATGTGGGGTAGGGCGGTCTGCTGGGTTTCTTTAACATAGAGTAATAAAGCACCTGCAGCAGCAATGGCGGCGGTTAAGTGCTCGCAACCGAAGCCCTTTAAGTCCAAGGTATTGAATTGTTGCAAGATACGTTGTTTAGCGCTTTCTGGATCAAAATGCCACGCTAATCTTCTGCAGAGTCCGTTGCGCTGTTGTAAGCTTACGGGTAAGCGCCAGTCTTCACTAAAGAGGAATTCGGCTGGATTTAAACGACCTAGTTCGCTGAGTAACTGATCTTCAGAATCAACTTGTTGCAATATAAAGCGGCCATTCGTTAAATCAAGGCTGGCAATGCCGTATTGTTGACTGGCATTAGCTAAGGTGTAGACTGCGACCAGTAAATTATCTTTTCTATCATCTAATAAGGCTTCGTCGGTCACGGTGCCGGGTGTAACGATACGCACGACTTTGCGTTCAACAGGACCTTTAGTCGTTGCAGGATTGCCGATTTGTTCACAAATTGCAACCGAGACACCTTTCTTTAATAATTTAGCTAGATAACCTTCGGCAGAGTGATAAGGTATGCCTGCCATAGGGATAGCTGATCCTGCTGACTGGCCGCGACTTGTTAAAGTTATATCTAGTAGCTGCGAGGCTTTTTTGGCATCGTCAAAGAACAGCTCATAAAAATCTCCCATACGATAAAATAATAAGGTATCAGGATGGTCTGCTTTGATGCGCAAATATTGCTGCATCATCGGAGTATTGCTTTTTATTAAATCGTCTTTAACCGATTGTTTTATATTGGATTTCATTTTTAATTTGCTGTTATTTATTATTATTGGCGTAACATTTGGCGTAGCTTAAGCCTTATTAAGCCTCACATCACTAAATTACACTTTGCTTTTCAGCGTAGCTTTTTATATGATATTTCAAAACCTACGCTGAGATAGAAAAAAGCTACGCCATGAACTTTGATGCCCGCACTGCAAAAGGGCTAACGCCCGGCAGCACATTACTTTTAATAATTACCCTGGTCTAAGATTAACAGTATCAGTTTCAGTCAGAACTTGGATCTATCGTTATAAAAGTCCAGTTGATAATCGTATGCGACAAACGGCTATAGGTCATTGGCCCGCCATGTCCTTTCCTGCTGCCATTATCATATGGGAAGAATTAAGAGTCCAGCGTGATAAAGGGATTGATTCTGCGCTTGAAATAAAACAGCTGCGAAATAAACAGCGCGAAGATGAGGAGGCTCTGCGAGTAGCAGAAATGCAATTGACTTATACGCTTAGGCTATTGTGTGACGATTACCTTGAAGGGCATATAAAGATACATCGTGCCATAAAAGGCGCTATAGAGATTGAGCGCATGTTTAATACCATGCTTGGGGAGGCGGCCGACCTGCCTGCAGTTGCAATTACGCGCTCAATTGCATTTGATCTTATTCAGTCTTTTTCTGCAACAGCTCCAGTACAAGCGGCAAAGCTTCGTTGTGAACTAGGAGCGGCATGGGATTATGCTTTAGATGCAGGTCGATTGCCCGATACCTCGGCGAACTGGTGGCGTTTAATTTTGCGAGGAAAGGTTAGATCAAAAGGGAAGTCTATCTCTGGCGAAAAAATTGGCACTATAAAAAGAGTGCTGACTGATGATGAGGTAGGCCAGTTAATTAAGTGGCTGCCCAATTTCTCGCA
>CAIVGC010000399.1 GCA_903905335.1 uncultured Methylococcaceae bacterium | reverse complement strand
CTGTTCTTTACTCACTTCAATTGCTCGATGCTTTTTCGCCATGAAAAATTCTAAATTGATTTATTATCTCATGGCTTTGCAGGTAATAAAGCTTAACTTAATGGCAGTGACGCTGGAGCGTGGGAACGATAAAATGCCCAAGCGCTTTATCGTTAAAGCCAACCACCACAATATTAATTCGTGTAACTTGGGTAAACGCGCATTGGCTGCCCAACTTTTCAAAGCAACTGATAAAAAACGCAAATACCCTTACACGGTAAGCGCTTACCACTACAAAAACAGCGCTTACCAGCTGATGGGAAGCGGAGACATTCAAGCGGAAGACATCTTCCACCACACGGTATGCGTCTTCCAGCACCCGGAAGACATCTTCCATCAAACGGTACGCGTCTTCCAGCACCCGGAAGACATCTTCCATCAAACGGTACGCGTCTTCCAGCACCCGGAAGATATCTTCCATCACACGGAATGCGTCTTCCACTAGGTGGGAAGCGCTTCCCCTGTGCTGGTAACCGACAACTTTGCAATTGTAACTATTAGCCTTTGTAAAAAAATAACGCAAATACATCAACTTACGCTAACGGCATTAAAAATAACCTAACAACCCAACCCTACACGACTCATGCGCCAAACTACGTATTAATAAAAATCACTAAAACACCCAAATCATCATCCCAGCAGGGAAATGTCGGGATCCAGAGCACAGGGATGTGCTCATTCAGAATACAGTGTAACCAATAAATCGACAAAAAATAAGAAGTGGCAGCATTAGCAATGCCATCCATGGCAACTAGATTCCGGCAGTCCATGCCGGAATGACGAGTTAGGACATATTGCGTCACATGTTTATTCCAGAATAATGACTTACTAACTACAATAAACATAGAGCCTTCTACATCATCATCATTAGTAAATAAAAAAACCACAAACACAAACGCAATAAGCACCAAAAAACACCCAAACCGTCATCCCGGCATGGACTGCCGGGATCCAGAGCACAGGGATGTGCTCATTCAGACTACAGTGCGACCAAAAAGCCAGAAAAATCCAGATGAGGCTTATGTACCTCTATGTATAATAGGCAAAATCACAAGCCCTACAACCCTCTATTCAACAACCTCAACATAAACAGAACCGCACTGCATACATTGTCTTGCACCGGGGCCGTAGATGAGTTCTGCCCAACCTAACTCACCCATACAGTCCGGGCAAAAAGGAAGTTGCTCCAAGTCGGTAGCTGACTCAAGGGCTAGCTTAAAATCAACAGTCGTGTCGCTAGTGAGTTCCCCCATAACGCGGTATCGGGTTATTCCGTCTTCGGAATTAAAAGGCAATCTACAAAGCTGATGTTTAATCATAACAAGGATTCTTAAAGGCTATTTGAACAAAAGGTCAACTGATTATAAAGTGGCGGCAACAGCAACGCCATATCGGTAAAGCCCATGAAAGCAAAACGTAAACTAAAAAACGCCCACTTATCCCAACCTAGCAACTAATAATTGCTTAAACGCTTTAACCATAAACAACGTATTAGTGATCAAATAACGCTTCCACAAACGTTTAGGCTCAGATAGTAAACGATAAAACCACTCCAAACTATTATGTTGCATCCACAGTGGTGCTCTTTTTAAAGTACCAGCATGATAATCAAAGGCCGCACCCACGCCCACCATAACCGCATTAATACGGCCACGGTGCTCCGCCATCCAATACTCTTGTTTTGGACACCCTAAGCTTACCCATACCAAACCGGCACCCGAAGCATTAATTTGTGTAACGATAGCCTCATCTTCCTCCGTTGTTAGCGCACGAAACGGTGGAGAAAATGCGCCGGCAATTTTTAAAGTAGGAAAAGCAGTCAAAAGCTTGGTTTTTAAAATAGCCAAAGACTCATCAGAATTACCATAAAAGAAAACTGATTCATCGCGATATTGCGCCTGCTCACAATAGCGCCACATTAAATCTGGGCCATTAATTCTCTGTTGCCCCACGTAGCCCAAAAGACGCATCAACTTAGCGACCGGCGCGCCATCAGGTGTAGCCATGTCCGCGTTAGCGATAACTTCCTTAAAGGCGCTATCTTGTGAGGCTGTCACCACAGAATGCACATTACAAATACACACATAACGACTTTCGTGATGAGTAACCCAGCCAAACAATTGCTCTAAAGCCTTATCCCAGGTTAAAACATCAATGGGTGCAGCCAAAATAGAGACCCTATTTCTTGCAAATAACAAAGTTTTCTCCAATAAAATGTAGTGCAAAATCAATGATAACTTACAAACACCCTAATACCCAACAAACCCAGGGTATCTATAAAGATGCATATTAGATATCTTTCCTAAATATGACTCTAAGTGAATCATAGTGGGTAAGCCGTCATTCCGGCATGGACTGCCGGAAACCAGTTGCCATGGATGGCAATAGGTCGTTTCACTATAAGTTTCATGATAAGACTTCTACTATACGATATGTACAGCCATGTACTCTGGATCCTTT
>CAIVGC010000398.1 GCA_903905335.1 uncultured Methylococcaceae bacterium | reverse complement strand
TGGTAATAGTTTTATAGAGAGCGCTAATGTTAAAGTTTATTCAAGAAGACTGTATGTTATATTGGCAGCTTAACGCCATTTTTTATGCTTATAAATGATCGGTTGTAAATATTCGTTTAACCCGTCAACTAAAATCACCCAGCCAGCTCGTGTTTGAATTTTCTCTCCAAGGGATAAGCCCATACGTCCTTAATAGGGACACTCTGCTTACCAGATGGGCCTAGCTTCCCGCGCCCCTTGGTTTGTCCAAGGTGATGCCAGTTAGCGGCCCGATAACAGGTGCCGATAAAGCGGTTTTTTTCGACAAAAGTTTCCAGCAGCAGCGGACGATAACCATAGCGATGCTGCCAATCATGCGGCAGTTGCCTAGCAACCAGGCCCAAAATTTTAGAAGCAAGGTTTTTTGAGTTTACCCAAGGTAAAATTAAGAAGCGGGCATTGTTGACCACTAAATGTAAGTTTTTTTGGCGTTGTTCATGATTCCAGCCGATGAATTGGTCGCGTGGAGCACATAACCAGGCGGCGGCTCCAAAGCCCAGCAGGGCGACCAATAGATCTCCAGCATAAACCCAATAACGCAGTTGTGCACCGGGGAGCGGTTGGAAGCCAAGATAATGATAACGGTGAATGTATTCATTCCACAGGCGGGAGTCCTCGCGGCCGCTGACTAGCCTCAGTTGCAAGTCGGGCAAGGCATGGACAGGTAAACAGATGGGCTGTTGTAAGTCGGTTTCAGTGCTGATGCGAATATGGGTCTGCGGACGCAGGCAACGCGGAGGTGGGAGTTCAATCAGCCCATCTTCTTGCATGCGCAGCATAGCCACCCGACAGGACATGTCTTTTAACCCTCCGTCAGGCTTAATCCAGCCGATAGCCTGACAGGCTAGGCGCGAAAGACCAGCGCGTGTGCGCTTTGGGTCTTCTGAAATCAACGTCCTGATCAGGTTTAATTCTTGTTCGCTAAAATCGCGACCGCAATACCGCCTCAACCGGTGTCGATTGGGGCAGATTGGACGGGGAAGTCCAGTTTCAGGGGTTGCCTTAATTTCTGGCGGCGTGCCTCATCCATTGTCCAAGGTAAAAATGGCGTCAAGTCCGTCGGTGCAACGCCACCGTTTTCTGCACAAGCGGTCAGATAGGCGTATAGCCAATGCCGAGGATTTAATTTCCAGAGTATAACCGTCTGCAAGATGGAAAACAGCATCGCTGCCAAATCGGCGCTCCAAACTGCACCTGAACCATAATAATTCTTACGCCCCGTGGCAGGATTACGGATGCTGTTCTCAGCCTTGTTATTATCCATCGGTGTTTGCGGATAATTGACAAACACCGTTAGTCCCGACCAATGGGTGTTAAGGCTGGACAACACTTTTTTCTGTGCGCTATGCAGGGCAGGATCGACTAAAGTAAGGTCACGTTTTTCAGCCATGACCGTAAGTGCGTCAGTCAAGGCTTGATGCCGCACTTGAAATTGCGGCGCTTGTGCGGATAAGGGCAATGCCTCATCCCAAACTTGCAGGCGTTGCGCATTGAGATAATATAGCTCGCCAATGTCTGCAACCCAAGCATGCATCCATACGGCCAACTCTGGCCAAGCTTTTGCGCCGTCAAGAAAATCTCGTCGTACATGTGCCCAACAAAATGCCAACAGTATCAAGACGTGATCCTTGGCCCAGCATTTATAGGAACTGTAACGATCGCAAACAAAGATGACCAGGGTATCCAGATTTAGTCCGCCCATATGTTCTTTAATCACATTGGCTCCTCGACCCGGGGCCATCCAGAAATAGATTACCGACGCTGAACGGGTCAGCCACAAATACCAGCGGTAACCTATTTTACCCTCAATTTCTTGAAATACCTTCCAGCGCGTTTCGTCGCCGTGGAACAACTTTTCGGCAAGATGTTTTTCCAGGAGTGCGGTGCCTAAAGGATCAAACAGAGGCGCCAGTGCTTTAAGGCCGCCCGTCAGGGTCCCTAAGGCAATAGGTGCGCCCAGATTTTTTAAGTCCGCACATAAGCGGTTAGTGGGTTGTGCGTACAGATATTTTCCTAACAGTACCTCAACCCATACCGTAATGCCCAGCGGACTTTTGGGGATCAAGCGCAAAGCGGAAGGCGCTGTAATGAGTCCGGGAACGCCGGGGCATTGGCAGGAGGGTTTATAGCGCTGGCGTTTAATTTTGCGGACATAAGCCTTCACTGAAATTTCGATGATATTTGAGTCTTCCGTTCCCAAAAACGAATCATAAGACGCATTGCAGTGGGGACAGCTTTGTTTGTCCAGCGGCAAAACATGCAATTCTTCAATCACGGGTAAGTCTGGTCGAGGGGTGCGGCCATGGCCTTTGCTTCCCAGCACTTGTCCACGAGGACGCGGAGCCTTTGGATCTCCCGCTTGTGCTTCAGATGGCAAGGAGGTTTTTTCATTCTTTTTTCCGTAGAGTCGCTGCTTTAAATCACGGATTGTCGCTTCTGCTTGCTCCAATTGCAGCTTAAGCGCGGCCTCACGCACAATGGCTCGTTCATGCTGGCGTTGCCAGTAGCGACTATTCCACTTAAACTGAATGTATTGCTGTTTAGATAATTCGACAATTGTTTGGGCAAACGGCTTCTCTTTTGCCTCTGGCTGATATGTTGAACTGCTTGATGCTGGGCTCATGTTTTCCATGGGCTACATTTATACAGAATTTTACTTGCTGTGTCCCGTAGTTTTTATTTTTCAGTACAACCTTTGGTGCGCTCAACGGGTTGGCCGAATATTTACTTTATTCAGATTATAATCTATTGAAAAACATGAATATTAACAGATCAAGCTAAACCCTACTCGGCATTATCCGGTACTCCGGATTATGCCTGTAATGCCGAGCTCGGCATCACAGGCATACAACAGCAATGCATCTGCTACAGGCAGGGGTCGCATTTAGCGTGATTGCGCTATGGTTGGGGCATGAAAGTACAAACACTACGCATCGCTATGTCGAGGCAGACTTGACTATGAAGGATAAGGCACTGGCTAGGCTACAAGAACCCGAGGTACAAACATGCCGCTATCAGCCACCCGATGATGCGCTGATGCAGTTCCTTAAATCGCTATAACTATGTGAAGATCTAGGTCGGCTCAATGCTTCTAGCATAAGGGCCGACCAAGGAGATGACACTGCAATTTCACATAGTTTGGATCTACACATAGGGGTCGCTATGTTAATCTACACATAGCGACCCAAAGCGGCCCTTGGACATATATATTAAACCGGTCTCTTGGAATAGAGTAAAATTAGCAACAGAG
>CAIVGC010000397.1 GCA_903905335.1 uncultured Methylococcaceae bacterium | reverse complement strand
TAGCATCTGATGTCTTCGCCATAGAATCTTTACGGTTTTGATACGCTCTACCCATTTAAAATTGCTCCGTTTACTAAATAAATTGTGTAATTTTACAGAGAAGTCTGTAGGTAGGGAATTTTTAGTCATTAAAAAAGATTTTATTATTTAATAAAATAAACAATGGCTGCATCAATACCTCTATCAATTTTATTCCACGCTCAAAATAAAATCCCATTGCGCTGGTGTCACAGGCATAATCGATAAACGATTACCGCGACGAACTAGGGCTAAATCTTCTATCTCAGGGTAGGTTCTTAACTCTTTTAATGAAATAACACGGATTAAGGTTTTTACATGGCGCACATCAACCATTATCCAATGGGGATCTTCAGGATTGCTTTTAGGATCGAAGTGCTGATCTTCAGGATCAATGGCCGTAAAATCAGGATAGCTTTCTTTTACTATTTCCATGATGCCTACGATACCTGGAATATCACAATTAGAATGATAAAAAAAGACTTGATCACCTAACTTCATCTCATCTCTCATCATATTTCTTGCTTGGTAATTTCTTACACCATCCCAATGCTCAGTTTTATTAGGTCTGTTGTAAAGTGTATCAATGCTAAAGCTGTCTGGCTCAGATTTCATTAACCAATAATTCATATTCTTTAACTCCTTTAAAATTTAAAATGATGGCTGTAATCGTTCATTGCATGCCTAATGACTTCATGTGCCTCTTCGCGACCATACACATTGGTTATTTCGCAAACACTTTTTTCACTTGGTAAATGTTTATAGGTTAAAAAATAATGTTTAAGCCTATTAATATAAGATTCTGGGCAATCTGACACGTCATTCCACTGTCGATAAAACTCATCTCCTTTCATTACCGCAATAATCTTATCATCAGCTTCGCCACCATCTAATAAGCGGAAACCTCCAATTGGGATTGCTTGCAATAAAATATCACCATGCGTTACGCTACGTTCACTCAAAACACATATATCTAAAGGATCTCCGTCACCCTTTGTTACCTCTTTCCCTGACCTTAGGGCGGCATAATCAGCAATTTTTTCTGCACAATAAGTACGCGGTATAAAACCGTAAAGCGTAGGTATCATATTAGAAAACTTTTGCGGTCTATCTATCTTAAGATAACCAGACTCTTTATCTATTTCATATTTCACCGTATCTGATGGAACAATTTCAATAAATGCGGTAACAATAATGGGCGCATTATCACCTGGACTAATGCCATGCCAAGGATGTGCCTTGTGTTGTATTTTCATGCGTTGTTGCTCCTTTTAACTCAGTTCATTACACAGAAATCTGCGCTTTAATATGTTCATGGGCCTGATAGTGTTCAACTTCAAAATCGTCATAACTATATTCAAATATAGAAGCAGGTTTATTTTTAATAGTTAATGTGGGTAAAACATAAGGCTCGCGAGTTAATTGTAAATTAGCTTGTTCCAAATGATTGAGATATAAATGCACATCGCCACCCGTCCAAATAAAATCTCCTACGGCTAAATCACACTGCTGAGCAACCATATGCGTTAATAATGCGTAACTAGCAATATTAAACGGTAATCCTAAAAACGTGTCACAACTGCGCTGATAAAGCTGACATGATAACTTGCCGTCAGCAACATAGAATTGAAAAAAAGCATGGCAAGGTGCCAAGGCCATTTTTCCACTGGCTACATTCTGTTGCGGGCTCATGCTTTCATCTGGTAAATCAGCGACATTCCAAGCAGATACAATAATGCGCCGACTGTTCGGTGTTTTTTTTAGCTGTTCGATAACAACTTTAATCTGATCGATAGGCTGTCTATCTGGTGTAGGCCAAGACCGCCATTGATGACCATACACTGGCCCTAAATCGCCACGCTCATCAGCCCATTCATCCCAAATATTAACGCGATGTTCATGTAAATAAGCGACATTGGTTTCACCTTTTAAAAACCACAATAATTCATGAATAATGGACTTTAAATGGACTTTTTTGGTAGTCACCAAAGGAAAGCCCTGTGTTAAATCAAAACGCATCTGATGACCAAACAAAGACAGCGTACCACTGCCCGTTCTATCGCCTTTTTGAACGCCTTCCTTAAGAATTTTATCGAGTAATACTAAATAATTTTTCATGCCTAGTTATGATTATTGAGTTTTAAATATCACAAAGGTAAGACGTAATAATACACCAACACTTTTATAGAAGGTGCTGAAAGACAGTGTAGCTAATCGTTCAGCACCTATATAAAAGTGTTTACTTATTACGAGTGACCTTACTTTGCATGCTTTTTATAACGTATAGATGAAATAATCGATAAACCAATTAAAACAGCACCCACCGAACCGGTGATCACTTCAGAAATATGATACATCATGCTCAGTAACATAATAGCTGCTAAGGTACCTATCGCATAATGAGCACCGTGCTCTAAAAATACATACTCATCTAAAGTGCCTTTGCGCACTAAATAAACGGTCAGGCTTCTTACAAACATAGCGCCTATCGCTAGACCTAACATAATAATAACTACATCTTGAGTGATCGCAAAAGCACCAATAACACCATCAAATGAGAACGAGGCATCTAACACCTCAAGATACAGAAAACTCATAACACTGCCTTTTTTTATGGCCGTAGTGACTTCTTCGCCTTCTTCTTCATCTTCAAATAAAGCCGCTAAACTATCCACGATTACGAATAAAATCACCCCAGAAATACCGGCAATTAAGGCATTAAATCGTATGGCTTCGGGCAACCAATGTTGACCTACTAATAAAACACCTAAAGCCAAAATGATTTCGATAGACTCTAGCTTACCGAAGTCAGACAGCTTTCTTTCTAGATAGCCTAACCAATGTAACTCTTTATTCTCGTTAAAAATAAATGAGAAAAACACCATCAATAAAAACATACCACCGAATGCAGCAATTTGCACATGTGAAGCATTTAAATGCTCAGCATAGGTTGCTGGATCATGCAGAGCCATAGCTGTTACACCTAAGAAATCAATTCCTGTGGCAACGGAGACTATTAAAATAGGGAACAGTAAGCGCATACCAAAAACAGCAATTAATATGCCCCAGGTTAAAAAGTATCCCTGCCACTTATCATCCATGCGCTTTAAAATGCTGGCGTTAACAACAGCATTGTCAAAGGATAAACTCACTTCCAATACCGCTAATATAAAGGCAATAAAGGCGCCCATGATGCCGCCCCAAAAATACGCTACAGCTAAGCCTATGATAGTAATAAGAAATGAAAGACGAAAATACTGCATAAAATACCTCTATTTAATGGTTTAGTTGCATAACTATAAGGGTATTTAATCGAAAATCAACTTTATCAATATTAACAACATATTACATTTGTTGTTGTAGGCTATTTATTAAGATTGGAAACCAAGTTCTTTTAACAAAACTTAGGCATGTAATCATTAACTGTCATTACGCCAGATAGCGAATACATGGATATACGTATCGAATGTTAGAGTGCTTTCAATTTTTTTGAAACTGAGCCAAAGGATGTTAGGCAGAATAGCCTAACGTAAATCTAATCTCTGTTTATTGGGTGTTAATCAAAGTGGGCTATTATGAATTTTTATAGCTAAGGTCGGGTTAATCTTAATCTAACCCGACGCTGTGACAACGGCTCAACTATCAAATAACGATTTTACTGACCGGCGTACAAAAGTCTGAAGTGCCATCCGAAGAAATACTAGCATAGCGAAAGGAATAGGCAACCCCAGGTATTAAATGATCTATTTGAAAGTGCGCTACAGTACTGGTATTAACAGTAATCCATACCGATGCCGAATTGGGTGTTGCCTCTTGAACATATTGCCATATATAAGCCACTGCAC
>CAIVGC010000396.1 GCA_903905335.1 uncultured Methylococcaceae bacterium | reverse complement strand
TTTTTTAGTAAACAGTGTGTTATAAAGAGCAGTCGATGGTTGAGTAGCAGCGTATGCTGATAGCACCCGACCCATCACACTGCTTTTAGATAACGCCAGATATCAGAAGTGTCAGTCGGTCGCCTACAAGGCAACGAACTCAACGAAAAGTGGCCATTATCCTAAAAACCGTAGTTGAACAAATCCCTGCCAATAAAAATCAGCATTAACTTGACAAGGAAAATCAAGTTATGTTCGACGCTTAGCTCTCAAAACTTATTAAATTTGGCGGTTTTAAGACGACCCCCTTCAGATATTTTTTCATTGCTTCACTTAAAATTCGATACCAGCACTGCAAAGGGGTCAACTGCGGCGCAATTGCTTTCAACTCGTCAAAAAATGCACAGACCCGGGTATAGGCCGCTTTCACATAAGACTCCCGACCGTGGCTACTGGTGATGGTGAGTGTTGTTTGTCCAGCATGCTGTGTTTGCTTGCCCACGCCATTTAACAACAAAGGCCTTGAGACAATGGCTTCAAAATGTTTCTCAGCTTCGACCAAACGGACGAACAATGACCACCAGTTATAGATCAGTGCAATCATTCTGGCTATTAACCGGCAGGGGGCGAGCTTCTGGGTAACGAA
The DNA here is from genome assembly GCA_903905335.1 of uncultured Methylococcaceae bacterium. GTDB lineage: Bacteria > Pseudomonadota > Gammaproteobacteria > Methylococcales > Methylomonadaceae > Methylobacter_C. The sequence continues at coordinate 1,224 of CAIVGC010000396.1, read as the reverse complement.
CCCGCACCAGCCCCATTGATTTTTAATTTCATCAAAGTTGTTTTCACAATCAGCACGGTCACGGTAATGCTGGACAATTGTTATCACCTCTGCGTCCAACGAGGTCACCAAGACACTGTATTCGAATGCAGACAGGTCTTCAGCAGGTTCAACCAGTGAGAACTGGTGAAGCAAGGCATTGCTCGGTGCTTGGGCACGGTCTTTGCCTAATCGACGCCGGACGATCACCACTCGGCGGGCAGTCTTCCAGGTGATCAGTTTCAGTTCAGTGGCGAAGGCTTCAAAGCCCGCGTGCGTTTTTACCCAACCGGATTTGCAATGATATTGATGGATAAGTTTTTTCACCAAAGGTGATTTCTTGAGTTTGAACAAATAGTCGACTCCGCGTTGTTCCGCTTCGGACATGATCGTGTCGCTGCCCCAGTCAGAATCGCCCCGAATAAAGGCCGGCCAATGCGCACGGGGAATGCGGTCGAGCAATGTCCATAGCCCGGGAGCTGTATAAGCGGATGAGCTGCGGTTGCCCGCTTGCACTTCAACATCCAGGATCAGGCGCACATTGGCTATCATGTAGGTGTGGAAGGTATGCGATGGCCGCCCAGGCTTGTGATGGTTGTAGCCGACCGTGGCGCCTTCTTGGTGACCATATAAAGTTTTGACGGTGACATCCACATCCAATATCCACGGCAGTTCCAGCAAGGGACTATAGGATTGATATAAATGCTTTTGCAGCCAGGAAACGCCTGCATTTTCTTCAATGGCTTTCAACGCATTACGCGCACTGTCTTCTCCCACTACTTTAGTCATGCCCAATAAGGGAGCGTTGACGCAATCTCCTTGTATGCGCGTAATATGGGCGTAACGGGTATACCCTGCCAAAATGGACAACACAAAAGAACCCAACACATTTATCTTTTTAGGGGCATTAGGACTGGTATAGCGCAAGGGACATTCTTCAACCCAAGGCATAAAGCGATGCCCAATTTTTAAATATTGTATGAAAAATGCAAGCTGTCCCATTGTGGTCACTTGTGCCTGGGGATCCCACTCAATATGTATTTTTCCATTAAAAGTGTCGGCAATCAGTGCGCTTATTACTGACTTTTTAAGCGTAAATTCTGGCTCACCTGTCGGGTGAATAACTTTGGGCGGTAAAATCATGGCTCGGCTCAAAGAATATAAGCTTTACAGATTTTATGCTTTTTTTCAACTGCGGTTTTTAGG
>CAIVGC010000395.1 GCA_903905335.1 uncultured Methylococcaceae bacterium | reverse complement strand
TTGTTCTTTGAAGCCTACGGAATATCTTTTATATGTTTTCATTTCTAATCTCAAATTTTATTTTTTCTTAAAATTTGAGGCGACAACTATTCTGACGCAGGGGGGTGCCTACGCGAACAATCTTCGGGTTAATCGCAAACCCTAGTTAAATGAAGCCGCCTTTGGGAAACTAGAGGCGGTTTTTTTTAAACAACAAAAGTAAACAAATGACTACTATCAAAATTGACGAAAAAGAATATGACCTGGATCAACTGTCTGAAGAAGCCAAAGCGCAATTAGCGAGTCTTCAGTTTGTGGATGCCGAGTTACAAAGATTGAATGCGCAGTCCGCTGTTCTGCAAACCGCACGTATGGCCTACAGTAAGGCACTGACTAATGCCTTGGGTTCGGATCTGGTATTTAATAGCTGAACGCCCTTGTTGGTTAGTGGCGTAGTCGCAGGCAGTGCCTTATTGCCGCATACACAGCTATCAGTTTTAGACAAAAAGTGACAAATAATTCTTATCATGAAACTTATAGTGATGCGACCTATTGCCATCCATGGCAACTGGTTTCCGGCAGTCCATGCCGGAATGACGGCTTACCCACTATGATTCACTTAGAGTTATATTTGGGAAAGATATCTATGTACTAAAAATTTTTTTGATCACCTATTTAACCGATTTACCATCAGTGTTCCCTTTACAATAATTTTTTGGAGATAATAATGGCTACAGCTACAGAAGTTACACGAGCTTACCTTGCTTATTTTGGTCGCCCACCAGATACTGCTGGTCTAAACTACTGGATGGGCGCAACTGTCGCGAACATGAACGCCGGTTTTGCAGGCAGTGCCGAATATGCGTCGTTATACGCGGGTATGACCAATACGCAACGTGTCCAGCAGGTCTACCAAAATATATTGGGTCGTACTGCTGAAACGGCAGGTCTAAATTATTGGGTAGCTGCTCTGAACAATGGCACCCAAACCGTTAGCTCGCTTGCCGCCGCCGTTTTGGCCGGTGCGCAAGGTACGGATGCCCTTACTATCAATAACCGTGTGGCTTATGCCATTACCTTTACCGTTAATTTAACCATATCCCAGAGTATAGCCTATAGCGGTACCGCAGCTGCAGCGGCTGGACGGGGTGCGGTGTCGGCGATAACTTATACTGATGCATCACTGAGTACCGCACTGGCAAGCGTAACGACCGACATTGCAGCCGTTGTTACGGGTGTAACTCCGGCAGCTGCAGCAGCAGCAGCGGCAGCAGCGGCCGCTGCGGCGGCGGCGGCAACAAATGCAAGCAACCTTGCCCTCTATGGTTCGGTTAATGGTGCGACAAGCACTACCTTAACTTTGACGGGTACTGCTGGAAATGACACCATTGTTGGTGGATCGGGTGGAAATACAATCAATGGTGGCGTTGGTGCAGATAATATCACTGGCGGCAGCGGTAATGATGTATATCAATACATAGGTAATAGTGAATTTGTAACAGGAAGTGCTGCGATTGACAGTATTACTGATTCTTCTGGTACAGATTCTATTTTGTTCACAGACACAGCTGCCACTGTCACGATTGCTGGTACTGATATTTTGACTCGCATTACAGGTGTGGAAAAATTCACAACCGTTGCTAATACCAGTGCTATAAGCATTACACTGAATGCGACTAATACAGCAGGTACCGCATTTACCACTGTTGATTTATCCGGCGATACGAGTGCTACAGGTACAAATGTTATTAGTAGCACAGGCGCGGATGGTATTACTAGCATTATTGGTTCTGCTGGTGTTGATCAAATCACCTTAGGTGTGGCTGCGACAGCGGTAACAATCGTTGGTGGCGCTGGCGCGGATACGCTTTCTGTTTCAACAACTAACGCTGTATCAGTTTCTGATGTTGATGGCATTGCAATCACAGTTACTGGCTCTACAGTATCAAACATTACAACTACAGGTGCGCTTGTTACTGGGACGACTATCACTGGTGGCACTGGAGTTGATACGATTACCTTGGCTGGTTCTGTTTCTAACGTAGCTACGATCAATGGCGGTACTGGGGCAGATGTAATAAATTTAGGTGCCACCCATACAGGTGGGGTTACATTGCAGTATCATCTTGGCGATAGTGGAACGCCATCAAATACGGTTTTTGATACTATCACAAACTTCATTTCAGCCACAAATGACCTTATTGATTTCACAGTGGCTGCGCTGACGGTTGTGCAAAATGCAACTACAAATGCATCTGGGGTGGCAAGCATCTCTGCTGCTTCGTTGGCTACATTTAATGGCGCTGATACTACCTTAGCACAACACATTACTGCTGTGGAAGCAGCTCTTACGAAATCAACCGGTGCGTTAAACGCAGGTGTAGCACCAAGAGCTTATGATTTTGCTACTTGGGTTGAAGGTTCAGACGTGATGATGTTTGTGACTGATGACACCGCCGGTGTAGGTGCAAATGATGTTTTAATCAAGATTGTTGGTATGTCTGCTACGCCTACTGTAACACTGACCACAGGCGATGTTTCAGCTTTTGCCTGATACCATTGCGTGCGGAGGGGATTCGCCGCGAGGCAATCAACCATGATGGCCTTGGGTGACGGATCACCTTGAAACAACCGCTCATTCTTTCGGGGATGGGCGGTTTTTTTATGCCCGCTTGTTTTGGATGTTGTGTGTTGATTAGCGGCTTGCTAATAAGAGTAAGAGCTTTATGCCATGATATAATTTTGTATTAATGACAAACAAAGAAGGAAACAAATGACCATTACCAGACAATAGGGGACAGACCACGTTTAATCCTGCCCATAATGGTTGTTATGTAAAATAAAAAGATATAAGCCTTTATTTGTTATACTAATTACAATTTGAATTTTGCTGGAGATTATTGTGGCTACCATTACCTTTGATACCTTAAAATTTGTAGAAAAGCTTAAGGCAGCTGGCATTCCAGAAGCGCAGGCTAAAGCTGAATCAGAAGCCTTGCAAGTTGTGTTAGCAGAAGCATTAGATTCACAGCTTGCCACTAAAAATGACCTGATTAAGTTAGATCGTCGACTGGATGGCCTTGATGCTAAAATTGACCGCATGGACACTCGCATTTCAGGCGAGCATACCTTGCTTAAATGGATGATGGGTATCTTGATTGCTGGCGTCATGTCGATTGTCATCAAGACTTTTTTCTCATAACCCGTAAGGCGGATTCGAACAATAGGGGACAGACGTTCGCAGTAACAACAATTTAGCTAGCGGGTTAAAGTCCCGCCCAAGGAGTTGTCCATACGCCTTGGTAGTACGAAGGAGCGGCGTTTGAGTAATCAAGGGTCGTGAGTTCCTAAACGACGAAGATATAGGCCGTAACGCAAGTGAACCTAGAAGTAGCCTCGTAAACTTAAGAAATAATAGGGGACAGACCACGTTTAATCCTTCCCATAATGGCTGTTATGTTAAATTATGTAGGAAATAAAAGGCTTGGAGTCAATAGGAATTTTTGTTGTGTTATAATTTAAACTTAGTGAATTTTGATGAGTATTTGATTATGGCAGCAATTACGTTTGATACACATGAGTTTGTAAAGAAGCTCAAGGGTGCAGGGTTTACTGAATCACAAGCCGAAGCGGTTGCCGAAGCTCAGAGGGATTCTTTAGCGCAAGCGCTTGATAGTCATCTTGCAACTAAAGCTGATATTTCAAGATTAGAACTAAAATTATTAGAGCATGAAGGCGAATTTAAACTAATCAAGTGGATGTTGGGAATAATACTTGGTGGTGTAATTGCACTGGTTCTTAAAGCTTTTTTTCCAGTTGTGTAACCCGTAAGGCGGATTCACTAAGTGTGTAGTGGTTCTGTCTTTGATGGTCGCCTTCCTCCTAAACAACTCAAAATGGTGCAGGCGTGGATAGAGATTCATAAGGAAGATTTGTTTGTGGACTGGGAATTGGCTGTTAACGGTGATGAGCTTTTTCGAATTGCACCCCTACAATGAGATAACTCATGTTGATTGATGTGACTTCTGTTTGTGTGCGCCCCGAATTTCAACTTGATCTCGAATTTGAGAATGGTGAGCAGCGTAGGTTTGATATGCGACCACTACTTTTAATGAAGCCTTGGAGTCGTATTGCTACGCCAGACTTGTTTGAACGTGTTCATATTGATTATGGTACCGTAGTTTGGCCTGGTGAAATCGATATTGCACCTGAAACTCTTTATGATGATTCGATTCCTTTAACGGCCGTGCGGCGGTTCAATCTGTAGGGTGGATTCGCGCTAGCAATCCACCACAAACGGAGCATAAACTAACCCTCACCTGGATTTTCCTCGTGAGGGTTTTTTTGTTTGATGGTTTTCAAGCTTGCGAGATGCGGCGGATTGCTGTCGCGAATCCGCCCTACGCCATGCTATTATTTTATTTCCCATCAAGCTACTCTTCCCATAATGGCTGTTATGTTAAATTTCTTGTGCTTTTCGTGTATTGAAGATTGAATTTTACGCTGTGTTATAATCTTAATTTTTAATTAAGAGTTCAATTATGCCAAAAATTGATGGAATAAAGGCGCGCATTGATTGGCTGAAAGAGCTTTTTAAGGTAGTCGTCACTGTTATGGTGGCTGACGTTGCTGGTATGAGTAAATTGTATTTAGATAACATGATTGGTGTGTTATTTTATATGGGTGGTTTTCTATTGCCCATCTTGCTCTATGTTTGTATAAATATAAGCAAGAAAATTGAACGTCATTTTAATGAATTAGAGGAATTGTAATGGCTACTGCGTTTATGATTATGGCATTTGTAATGATTGCTGCTGTATTGATTTATCCTGTTATAAAAACACATTAACCCGTAAGGCGGATTCACTACGTGCTCTAACGAGTCGCGCTAGCAATCCGCCAACAGGTAACGACTTACGGCCGTACGGCGGATCAATGGACGGAACCGCGTAGGGTGGATTCGGAGCGATAGCGACAATCCACCACATACGGAACGATAAACTAACCCTCACCTGGATTTTCCTCGTGAGGGTTTTTTTGTTTGATTGTTTTCAAGCTTGCGAGATGCGGCGGATTGCTGTCGCGAATCCGCCCTATGCCATGCTATTATTTTATTTCCCATCAAGCTACTCTTCCCATAATGGCTGTTATGTAAAATAATAATCTAAGCCTTTATTTGTTATACTAATGATATATTGAAATTGACTGGAGTTTGTTATGACAACGATTACATTTGATACACAAGAATTAGTTAACGAATTGGAATGCAGCGGTTTTACACGCCAACAATCAGAAACTGTAGTATCAGTACTCAAAAAATCACAAGGCGAGCTTGTAACTAAGACTGATCTACACCAAGAAATAGAAAGCCTAAAAAACGTCACTAAAACAGACTTACTAGAACTTAAAGTCGATATTGTTAAATGGGTAGGCGCGCTGATGTTGGCTCAAGTTGCCGTTATTGCAGCGCTGGTGAAATTGTTGTGATTTAAAAATGCTGTAAGGCGGATTCGCGCTAGCAATCCGCCAACAGGTAACGACTTACGGCCGTTCGGCGGATGAATGTACGGAACCGCGTAGGGTGGATTCGGAGCGGTGCGACTGGCATGGTAGTCAGCTAGTTGGTGGAAGTCCAACCATTGCCCTGTGAGAAGGGAAAATGTAGGCGAAGGCAAGGGTGTCCAAAGAAACTTTCAGTAGCTACCCAACAGGGAAGCACGGT
>CAIVGC010000394.1 GCA_903905335.1 uncultured Methylococcaceae bacterium | reverse complement strand
CCGATGTCTTTAAGCCCGTGGTGGCTTATTTTTCACCCTTAGATGGTATGTCTGGCATGTCAGCGATGATGGGCGGAGTTAAGTCAGAAAAGGATACTGGTACAACGCTAACACCTGAAGTAGTCATGGCCTTAGGTAACTCGCAATAAATAACCCCCCTAGAACTACACGTCTAAATTTTGAGAACAACCCTAAAAGTGTGTACATTGACCTTATAAATTCAGTTGGTAAGTACGCAGACAAATGTCCATACAAATAACATCATTATCGAACAAGCACATTGCCACTATCAAATACGCCGCCAGGAAATTAACGGGATCTAAGCGTAGGGAATTTCAAGCGCAAGTGACTGTTGATTATATGAATTCCAATGGGCGTTTGGCAGAAAAAACTTTTGGCTGGTGTCGTCATGCCGTTACGCTAGGTCTTCATGAAAAGCGGAGAGGAATTGTTTGCATAAGCAATTTCAAAGCGCGTGGTAATAAAAAAACAGAAGAGAAAAACAAATCGCTAGAAATAGATATTTGTTGTTTAGCAGAACCTGAAAGTCAGACGGACCCAAAGTTTCAGACCGCATTTAAATACACGCGCCTCACTGCAAAGGCAGTGAGATTAGCCTTAATAACGGAAAAAGGTTGGAGTCATGGTAGTTTGCCTTGCGAAAAAACTATAGGAAATATTCTAAACCGCCTAGGTTATCGTTTACGACGTGTACAAAAAGCAAAGCCGCTTAAAAAAATCCCACAAACCGATGACATTTTCGAGAAAACCAAAAGAGCCAATGAAGTCTCTGATCTGCGCACAGATTCGTTAAGGATATCAATCGATTCTAAAGCCAAAGTGGATCTATGTGATTCCTCTCGCGGTGGCACATCACGTTGTAAAAAAGCAGTGAAAGCGAATGACCATGATATGGGTCTTAAGGATAAAGTGACGCCTTTCGGCATTTTAAATATGACGACTGGATTGCTCACCATCATCTTTGGGGTTTCGTTTGAAACCAGTGACTTTATTGTTGACTGTCTTGAGCAATGGTGGCTAGACAACAAAGAAAATAACCTACATATCAGGCAATTAGTAATCAATCTGGACAACGGCCCACATAGCGCTAGCAATCGAACACAATTCATGATGCGTATAGTCGAGTTTGCTGACAGGCATAATCTTGAGGTTGTGCTAGCCTATTACCCACCGTATTACAGTAAATATAATCCAATCGAACGTTGTTGGGGCGTTCTTGAAAATCATTGGAGCGGAACACTGTTAAATACAATTGAAGTTACCGTGGAATGGGCAAAAACTATGACCTGGAAAGGAGTTAAGCCAGTGGTAAAACTAGTGGAAACTGTTTACAAAAAAGGTGTGCGGATAACTAAAAAAGTATTCAAAACGATAGCCGATAGAATAAATCGAGATGAAGCTTTACCAAAATATTACGTGACTATCCAACCTCAAAGTTAGAAGAATGATGGGGGGTTATTTATTGCGAGTTACCTTAATGGCAACGGCCCTTACGCACTTGAGCATAAAGAACTGT
>CAIVGC010000393.1 GCA_903905335.1 uncultured Methylococcaceae bacterium | reverse complement strand
TAGCTGGCTGTCAATTGCGCTAAGGTGGCAACTTGCAAGGCCCAAGGTTCTGGATAATGGACATTGGCAGTTAAATTGGTCACGATAGTGCCGGCCTTGGCTAGAAAATCGGATTCATTCAGGCGATCGAAGGTGGTAATAAGTTTGGCTTGCATAGTAATGCTCCCTTGAATTAAGTTGGTAGCTCAAAAAAACTGGGCAATGCCCACTTTAGTTAACGCTTGTTTATCATGTTTTGTCCCCAAAACACCGTTCTTTAAGTCAGGATAATTCACGCATAGTGCTTTCAATTAGCTCACTAGGGGGGGATAAAACCAAACATTGAACTTAACTATATTGCTTGTAAAAAAGAAATACTATTCGTATAAGTACCTATAAAACGCTACTATTTAAAATAAGCAGACCAAGCCGCAAGACCGTTTCTCGCCAGCGTTAGTAAAGTATAGGTTTAGGCTTCAATTATGGCGAATTTCTCTCACCACAAGGTTTACGGGTTAAATGATCTGCTCCATTGCCATTAATTTTATGCTGGAGGGGGCGGCTATTAGCCCAGCAGAATGCGAATCAGGCAGGGACAGTTCGGAACAAAGCCTGCAAGTTTCCGATTTGTTTAAGCAAAAATCGCCACAGAAGACTTTTTGACGGCCATTCTTTTACTCTCGCTGCCCATTTTGATGGCCCTGATTGCCCATCATGAGCTTTCGATGTGCTAATTTTTCTGTTTTGAAGTGCAATCAAGAGCGAAGGAGTGCGATTTGGTCTGTCTTGAAGCGCAATCATTCAGGCAGGTATCGGAACTTAGCCCTCAAGATTCCGATTTGTTTAGCCAAAAATCCCCGCAGAAAACGTTTCGACGGCCATTCTTTTGCTCTCGCTGCCCCTGTTGATGGCCCTGATTGCACATCATGAGCTTTAGAATTGCTGATTTTTCTGTTTTTAAGTGCATTCAGGAGCAGCAGATTCCGATTCGAGAGCGATGAAATTGTATACTTGAGGCGACGAATGCCAATCGAGAGCCACCGATTGCGAGTTTGTCGCCGTAAAATTGCCTGTTTTTTGCTGGTTTTTCGGGTTTTTGGCTGATTTTATGTAGAGATATAGCTCGGTATAGTGCAGGTTATTGGGCTTCTAATTGATCGGGGGGTGTGAAAAAGTATGTAGACAGGAAGAAGACCTACTCCCTATTGCCTTTTAAAACAGCTAAAGCTGTTTTACTCCAAGCAAGCAACTAACTACTTAACTATGGACAGTGACTCCTTAACCCTTAACAGCCATTAAACAAGCAAAATTAAACCATTGGAAATAAGTGCCCCAGCGAGTAAACCCAGCGCGCGCTAATAATTGATAGTTTTCATCTAAGCGATAAGGAACTAATACATTTTCCAATGCTTCTCTTTTTCGCTGATTTTCAAGATCGGTATAGCCACTTTGGGATTTTTTAAATTGCAGATAATGATCAATGTATAAGCGATTAAGCAGTGGATCATTATCCAACGTTTTTTCAGACAACAAGAGAACCCCTCCCGGCTTTAAAGCATCACAAATTATTTTCAGCACCGATTCTCTGTCGATAGGCCTAACAAACTGCAATGTCCAATTAACGATAACCACATCGCATGCTGGTAGTTGTTGCAAACAATTGAGATCAGCGACAACTAATGTGACTCGATCTGCCGCTATTTGCTCGGATAACTTTTCACGGGCCTTATCCAGCATAGACTCGGCATTATCATAACCAATAAAGCGCGTACTACTAGGGCACAGTGGATGTTGACTTAACACATCAATGGTTGTTCCCGTAGAACAACCTAAATCACAAACGAGCCCATCCTGCTTAGGCAAAAAATCCATCACTAAATCAGACTGTATGCGTTGGATTTCATTATAAAAAGGCACGCTACGCGAAACCATATCATCAAAAACCTTAGCGACTCGTTCGTCAAAAGTAAAATCTTCCACACGATGCGTCTGTTGAAATACTTTATCTTGTTCTTTCATATTATGCCGTTTATTCACTCTACATGGGTTGCTTCAATCGGCTACCAACTTAAGACGGGACAAGTGGCGGTGTAGGTTGGGTTGCATGCTTTTCGCAACCCACAAATACTCGGCATCAATGTTGGGTTAACGATAGAGCCGTTAGCCCAACCTACTGCAACATCTACACAAGCGCTTTGTCCCGTGTTAAGTGGGTAGACCTTCAATCTAAACATGGAAATCGACTACGCACTACAAATACCATAAATAGCAAACTTTAAGCCCATTACTCTTTTTCTTTATTAATACCGACACTTGCTTTCACTAAATAATGTGGCCTAGCCTTTACTTCCTCATAAATCTTAGCGATGTATTCTCCAATAATCCCTAGGCTGATCATAATAAAGCTACCAATTAATAACAGACAAATGATGATGGTTGCAAAACCTGATACCGCCTGACCTTGCATTAATGACCATAGCGCCTCGCTAGCCACAAAAAAACCAAGTATTAAAGTGGTAAAACCTAAGAAGGTCACAATACGTAAAGGTAATGACGTAAATGATGTCAGTGCGGTAATAGCCAATTCTAAAAGCTGCCAAAATGACCATTTACTTTCATCACCTTGACGACTAGCCACATCAAAATAGATATAGGCTTCTGAAAAACCCAACCAACTCGTCAGACCACGAAAGAATCGTTCTCGCTCAGGTAACTGATGAACGATGATATCGACTATTTCTCTATCCAATAATTTAAAATCAGAGGAATTTTTAATATTAATGCCGCCCAAGCCAGAGATCATTTGATTAATACAATAGGCCGCCGCTCTTTTTGCTGCCGAATCTTCTTCTCGACTACGCTTCACAGCATGAACAATTTGAGCACCTGCACGCCATTTATCGACCATTTCAGGAATGAAACTGGGCGGATGTTGTAAATCAGCATCGATAATAATAACCGCTTCGCCCTTAGCATGAGCTAACCCTGCCAGCATAGCGGCTTCCTTACCGAAGTTCCGACTTAACGATATCCCCTTTATTCTAGGCTCATCGTTTGAAAGCTCACATATTTGCTGATAGGTTTGATCGTGACTGCCATCATCAACGACAATAATTTCCCAAGCACTCTCACAAGCATTTAAGATGCCTGCGATATGAATGAGTGCCGCGCTAATGCCCAAATTTTCGTTATAAGCAGGAATGACTGCGCTGATGATAGGTTTGTTTTCTGAGGTCATTAAAGTCATCGCTCTTGTTAAGCTATAATGGATAGGGGCTCAGACGGATTCCGAACTGTTCATATAAATCATTGACTTCAGGGCTTTGTAACAACGCCAACTCAGCCTCCCAATCATGATAAGCCAGTAATCGAGCATCTGAAATTTCAGCCGGATCAAAGTGCCCAGGATGACACATAAGCTCATAGCATTGCCCCGATTTTAATTTTGGAAAAATCGTTGTTAAATAATCGTAATCTAGCTTTCCACTTCGACTTAAGCCTAAAAATAACGGCGTCTTTATCTTAAGATGGCGTTGATTTATAACGTGCATGGTTTGCATCAAGCTATTACGAATGAGTGCAGACACACCGAAAGGTGCAAGCCACTCTGCTTGAGTCAAACGCACATGTTCAATGCCATAATCCTGTGCTAGCTCTAACACTAACGGAAACAATACCGGCAACATGTGGATATGCTCATGAGAATTTAGAAAGCGCAATTTCTGGGATTGACAGGTTTCTATCTGCGCTCGCCATTCTGCTTTAACATCTGCAAGACTTATCCTTCCTGTCAACAAAAGTCCGCTCATAGCATAAGCATTAGGAAACTGACCTTTGCAATGTTCTAACTTTTCCGCCATACCCTTAGTTAAAGGCTGCCTACAGGTCAAATTCAAATGGACGCCCACATCTAATGACTCAAAGCCTTTTAGCCATTGCAACTGTGTTGCTAAATCGGAGCTATTCGCTAAAATCCCGGTTGCAGTTAACGCACCTGCTTTTGCTGCCTCTAAGATGCCTTTACTAACACACGGGTAATAGCCATAGTCGTCAGCATTAATAATCAGATCGATAGTAGCCTTAGCCATTATTTTGTCTGTGCTTGATACAAGGTAAATAAGAGATAGCGCTTAACAGGATTAAGGCGTTGCTTTAGTTCCTCGGGGATTGTAACCATCAGTTCATCTTTAATTACATAAAAATCATGATGAGTGTCCGCCAAACTCGCTTGCAATTCTGTAATGCCCGTTACCAACACAGCTTGACCTTGCTTATAAAACTGTGCGGAATAAGGTCTTTCATTAAGATAAACCAAGCGTTCATCTGCCAATGCCGCGTGTTCATAAGCTTCTACTAAGGGCTTTTGTGATCTAAAGAAATCGGCGTTAGGATAATGATAGGCCGCCACCAAACCAAAAAAACCCAAAGGCACGCATAAAGCCAAAGCGGTTCTATACTTAGAACGCAGAGGAAACCACTCGGCCAGCAGCAAAGCAAAACCAGGCAATCCAGGCAAAGGATACGTCCAAATAATATTAGCCGAAAAGGTAAAGAACAATAGTGGGGCTGTCATCCATAGCAAACAATATAAGCGCCAGCCATCACTCGACTTTACTAATTCTAACGGCTTTTTTTGCAAGATGGCTGTAATGAGTATTTTCAAGAACAACAAAGACCAAGGAAATGCAGCTCCTAACCAATATTGCCAAATCTTTCCTGGCGGTTGCGCATGACCATTGCCGTAAAGATCGCCTTGCCAACCACTCTCAGTAAAACGCTTCCAATGCTCCCCCACTAAGAAATATTCTAAAAATCCGGGAGTTTTATGTTCGGCTATCAAAAACCAAGGCACACTGATCACTAACATCAATAACGTACCCTTGATCCAAGGCACTCTTTGCCAGACTCGTTTCCATTCGACGGTTATTACAGTCCATAGACCCAAACTAATCCCTGAAAGCACTATTGCTATTGGGCCTTTTGCCAACAGACCAATACTTAAGCCTAAAAAGAACAAATACCCCCAATATGCCTTGCTGTCTTCACGCAACGCCAACCAAAACGAGGCAATTGCCAAGGCGATGCCAAAACTCATACAGACATCCATTGCGACCGTGCCGGACATCACAAAAAATGACACGGTACTAGCGAGTATGATCACTGCGATTCTCGCATATTCGACACCGCGCTGAACTTTAGCCAGATGATAAATAATCCAGATAACGCCTACACTTAATAAAAATGAAGGTAGTCGTGCAGAGAAATCATTAATACCGCCCATCCATAAACTAGAAGCCGTTAACCATACCGTCATGGGTGGCTTACCCCAAAAAGGTACACCATAATCAATCAAGGGTGTGACCCAGTTTCCGGTTTCCAACATTTTTCGACCCATTTCCGCATAGCGAGATTCGGAAGGGTCATACAAAGGATAAAGTCCTAATGATATTGCTCTTACCAACAATAAAGTCGCAAATAAACCGACACCACTAAGCAGCTTCTTTAGCATTGATTTAGGCTTATCATCAACCGTATTTCCCGAAATATCCATTTGAAACGTCCACAAACTATTGGCAAAAAAATTCCAGATTAAAACCACGCCCGTGGTTACTATCTGTGCATAAAAATAATATAAATGCTGCGTCAACACAGCCATCATCGCTAAATTTAAGGCAAAACCTAAACTAGCAATCAGCACAAACTTAGGAAAAGTCTGGCTATGCGACTGCTGACTATTAAAGGTTAGCTTATAATTTAAAACATAATTTACGATTAATCCGGCTAAGGCTCCCCAACCAGAGGCAACTACCGGATTAAAACGATAGAACTCAACTAAACTATATAATATCGAATAATGCGCCAAGGTTCCTGCGACGCCAACCAGAGCAAAACCCATAAATTTGAGAAACACAGTAGCCTACAGTTAATGTTATAAAAAAAGATGACTCATCTTTGCCTAGTAAGACAATGTTAAGCTTAGGTCATTTATTGTTTCAAAGCTCGTAGGATGGGTAGAACAACATGAAATCTAGCCACCATCACACATTGATGGGATTCGCTATAGCTCTACCCTACACGCCTTTTATCGTTCCAAGGCTCTGCGTGGGTACCATAGACTATTCACACGTCACCATTTTGAGTTTATAACCTGATTTTAGCACAATTAATCAGTCTTTAAAAAACTTGACCGAAACTACACACGAGTGAGGTAAAAAATAAAATCAGCTCTACTGTTGCCTTTTTAAAGGTTTTTACAGTAACCTCACAACCTTAGCACTCAATCACAAAACACTAATCGCAAGTCGCATTTGCTGACATACTATCTATCACTACTGCTTGTATCCCCTTAAGTAATAACTATTCACGGACAATCAATCAAATGATGCAAAAAAGAACAGCTCACCAAATAGCCGATGTACTCATTGAAGCGCTACCCTATATCCAACGCTTTAAAGGTAAAACTATCGTTGTTAAGTTTGGCGGCAATGCCATGGTTGATGAAGCACTCAAAAACAGCTTCGCCCGTGACATTGTATTAATGAAATCGGTTGGACTTAATCCCATTGTTGTGCATGGTGGCGGCCCTCAGATTGGCCAAGTATTAGCCAAATTAGGCAAATCCACCAGCTTCGTTGATGGCATGAGAGTTACAGACAGCGAAACAATGGATGTCGTTGAAATGGTACTGGGCGGATTAGTCAATAAAGAAATTGTTAACTTAATTAATCAAAATGGCGGAAAAGCCGTAGGCTTAACTGGAAAAGATGGTGATTTCATTCGTGCTAAAAAGATTCAACTACAGCAATCTTCATTAGAGACCGAGGCTTCAGAAATTATTGATTTAGGCCATGTCGGAGAAGTGAGCAGCATTGATCCTGCAGTTGTTGATATGTTAGGGCGTAGTGATTTTATTCCAGTGATTGCCCCTATCGGAGTTGGCGAAGACGGCCGATCTTATAATATCAATGCTGATCTAGTTGCAGGCAAACTAGCCGAAGTATTAAAAGCTGAAAAACTCATTTTATTAACCAATACTGCAGGCATACTTGATAAACAAGAAAAGCTACTAACGGGCCTATCACTCAAAGACATAGATGATTTGATTGATGATGGCACTATCTCCGGGGGTATGATTCCTAAGACTCGCTGTGCAACAGACGCTCTTAAAGGTGGCGTTAATAGCGTACATATTATCGATGGTCGTGTAGAACATGCCGTACTACTTGAACTTTTCACCGACCAAGGCGTTGGAACTTTATTATTAAGAACTAAGCGCGATAAGGCGTATTAATATTCAGTTGATAGAAAATTCAAAAACTTGAACCTAAGTTAAAATGTTATTAATGGTCTCATAAGTTTTTGCAATTCCCTATGTTAGGAACCCTATAATTCAATCTGGCTGTATGTGAATCGTAGTGGTAAATCGTCATTCCGGCATGGACTGCCGGAAACCAGTTGCCATGGAGGGCGAAGGCACCTCTCTATAAGCTTCATGATAAACACTCTCACTACGACAGATACATCCTTGTATTTTTCAGGTACTTA
>CAIVGC010000392.1 GCA_903905335.1 uncultured Methylococcaceae bacterium | reverse complement strand
TGTTAACCGCACCAAAAGCAATGTTTGCGCAAGAAGTCAAGCTAGACTGCCCACCATTACAACTAGCATAGCCTATCGGAGAGCTTATGCTTGTCACTTGCGTAGCGAAAATAGCGTTGAGGAAATTAGGGGCGGGCGATATGCCAGGACCATAGGTGGTTATGCCCACAACGCCGACTAAAATGTCGCCGACAATAAAGCTGGTTGCTAAGGCACCGTCTTTTGTTATTAAGACTTCATAACTATTATCATGCCAAGTTACTGGAGCTGCTTGAGCAGACATTGAAAAGACAGCGGCAATCGCTGCGGGTAATAATAAAAATTTATTGTTCATTTGGATTTCCTATTAATGCTGAGTGTTAGGTTGAAGAAGTCTTGCAATTCTATACAAAGCACTAATGAGGCCAATTTCATATATATAATAATAATCAGTTAGATAGGAGTTGTTTGTAAGCTTGACCTATTAAATATGACTCTGAGTTGTAAAAAAAGCTGACACTTTAGGTGTTAGTTTTAATCGAATAAATCCTTGGTAGGCTAATGATTTAAGAGGGTATAAAGAAAGGTGCTGGAGTGCTTTAAAAAGGCCATCCTAGGGTTTTTAGGACTCAGCGAGTTAATAGCGATTAATAACCGGCAGTGCTGCTGGATTATTATTGAAAAGATAAGCTCTAAAAAGCTATTTTGAATGTGTAAAAAAAGCTGACACTTTTTTTATGGCTAGAGACCAAAGTTAGTTTATTATTAGCGCAGGCCAGCAGTGTAAAGTGTAAAGTGTAAACAAGCATAGAGGCTTTGTTTAAGAGGCTGTTACAGATAAAAAGAGCAGGGACGATAATAGCCCTGCTCTGATCTATGGAAATAAAAGATTAATTGAAAGTACTGCCAGGCGTAGCAGGTAAAACCGGCATTTTTTGTTTAGGAAACTCGCCGGTTAAGCCGTTTAAAAAAGCCACGATGTCGGCAACTTGTTCTTTAGTTAAGTCTTTATCTAATTGCAGTTTTCCCATAACCAACACGGCTTCATCTAAGGTTTTAACTGAGCCGTTATGAAAATAGGGCGCTGTTAAGGCAATATTGCGTAAAGTCGGCACTTTCCATAAATGTTCATCGTCGGCTTTTTTAGTGACTTCAGCTAAACCCTTATCATTTTTGAAATGATATTTGGCGGCAAAATAAGGGTTGCTATGTACTGGAAAAAGCTGGAACATGCCAGGGCCATTAAAGGCAGGGCCACTATGGCAACTGGTGCAACCTAGTTCTTGCACAGTGTTCATGCCGCGTACTTGCTGTTCTGTTAAGGCAGATTTATCGCCGGCTACATACTTATCATAAGGACTATGAGGGGTGATTAAGGTTCTTTCATAAGCGGCAATGGCTTTAGTGGCATTGTCTTTAGAAATAGAGTCCTTACCAAAAGCCTGTTCAAAAGCGACACCATAACCGTCTATGGTTTTTAAGCGGGCAACGACGTCATCCCAGCTTTTCATACCCATTTCAATAGGATTGGTGACAGGACCTGCTGCTTGTGCTTCAAGACTGGCGGCTCGGCCATCCCAAAACTGAACGGCATTAAACGCTGAGTTCCAAACTGTAGGTGCGCTGCGGCCGCCAGTTTGACCATTTACGCCCATAGAATTAGGACGGTTGTCTTCACCACCTAGCATGGTGTTGTGGCAAGAGGCACAAGATACTGTGCCCGTAGAAGAAAGACGAGGGTCATGATAAAGCATTTTGCCTAGTTCAATTTTTTCTTCTGTCGTAGGGTTGTCAGCAGGGGCAGGTGCTGTTGTTGGTAAGGTTTCCCAAGCTGTAGCGACTGAAATAGAGCCTATTAAGGCTAGTGCTGTGACCAGCGCACGAATTTTAAACATACTATCCTCCAAATATTATTTTATGTGTGATCAGTTTAAAGACGATTTTTATTCTTTATTAGCTAATTATCGTCCAGTTAACTTAGATACCGCTTTGAATTGTAAAATATAAAGCTCACAAGATACAATTAAATTACCATATAGGTGTTTTTATACGTTTTTTTGTTAAGTTATAGGTTTTATTTGAGTACTAGAATATCAGCAAATTTGCTTTTGTTATTAATAAACTAGACGTTAAGAGTCGCTGCCATTAAGTTAAGCTTAAGCAGTATAAAACTTGGAGTGCAATAGCTTTAGCTATTGTTTTGTAAAACACACAGAATCCCTAGATTAATGGCTATGACGCTTAGGGCTAATTGTTAATGCGTTGCTATACTTTAAATGGGTCGGAATTCTATCATGATGCTTCGAATAAAATGTTTTTTCGTATTGCTACTGTTAATGATTTTAGATACCGCGCCGGTGCCTGTGGTAGGCACTATTGCTATGTATGTTTTATTGGCAAGGCCTTTATGGTTTAAAAGCCTTGTTGATAGACTCTATGCCGAATAAAGTTACTGCCAGCCAGGTAACCACTGGCTGGTATCTTTTAGCTGTTGCCAATCAAGTTCATATTGACGACGGTTAATGACTGCTTCTAATAAGCAAGCAACGATGCGTTGATCTTCATTTCTAATCACTTCAGTGACTAAGAAGTGCTTTTCTTTATACTGCGGACATACCGCTGTCCATTTGCTCAGTAATAGTTTTTCTGGATTAATTGGCGTATAAGCAGATTTATTCATGATTCCTGCTGATTTCTGTTAAGGCAGATAACAGTTCGGGATATTGAAAAGTGAAGTCTTCTGCTAATAAGCGTTCCGGTAGCACCCGCTGACTCGCCAAGACCAAATCTGATCTTTCACCCAAAAGCAACTTTAATAGCGAAGCCGGTACAGGTAGTAAGGCGGGACGCTTTAAATGCTGCGCGAGTATCTTTGTGAATTCACTATTGGTCACTGGCTGAGGCGCTGTTGCATTATAGGCACCTTGCATAGTTGGGTTGCTGATCATAAGTTTTGCGATACTGATCCAGTCGTCTCTATGTATCCAAGACATCCATTGCTGTCCATTACCCAGTGTGCCGCCTAAGCCTAACTTAAACGGGCGAAGCATGCGTTGCAATAAGCCACCATCATGGGCTAATACTAAGCCAGTTCTGATCAAGCATACTCTGACGCCCAATTGCTCAGCCTGTAGCGCGGTATTTTCCCAGTCAGCGCATAAGCGCTGTGAAAAATCAGGATGTACGGGTGATGCTTCGTTTAACACGCTACTACCTTGATCGCCATAATAGCCAATCGCAGAGCCGCTGATTAATAACTCTGGTTTAATGGTTGCTCGTTCTATGTATGCTATTAATTGCTCAGTCAGTTTAATACGACTGTCTCTGATGACTTGTTTCCTCGCAGCGCTCCAATGTTTATCAAAAATGGGTGCGCCAGCAAGATTGATAATGACATGAAAGTGTTGTTCGGAACTCAATTGGGCTAGACTCGATAATTTTCTCAGCTCATGATTGTCTATTTTTTTTATAGCGCTAGGTGTGCGGCTTAATAGCGTCAAATAATGTCCATCCATGAGTAAACTTCGAACTAAGGCTTGACCAATAAAGCCAGTGCCGCCGGTAATTAATATGTTCATCGCAGAGTCCTAATAAATAGTTATGTTTGAAATAAATAGTATTGTATATGTTTTGTTCAACTATTGTTTGACAAAAATAGAGTGTGCGTGTAATTTAATAACTGATTCGTTATAGCAATATTGTTTTAGGCTTCTACAAGCCTATCAATGCTAGGGTTATAGGGAAAATACCAACAGTCCTCCTCTATAAGTCCTCCCGATAATTTTATGGGAGGGCTTTTTTTTAAATTAGGTCGACAAGAGCAATAATTTGATACTCCGATGTAAATCCAAATTAATTGATAGGGTCAGTAAATCTAGATATAGACTGACTAAGTGCTAAACTAGATTTTGTCGATTAGAGCAACACTTAAGCTAAGGTTGGACGCATTGATTCAAGTTAGTGGAGAATCCAAGAAAGAGATCTGGAACTTTAGCGATGAGGTGGTAATTAATAGTAGGCTTTGATTATAAGCTGCAATGAATAAAGTAAAGTGCATCGTTCGAGATTTGATACGCCACCTTACTTCGGCAGCTATAACACTTAGGCTATTTAAGACCAAACATGGCGCTGAGTATTGTCGGGAAGTTTGTTAAATATCGGATGTTTAGTAATACCATAATGCTCAGGATAATATACTCCGCCCAAATATAAGCCGTCAGGGGGCGCGGTGATACCCGCCAATTTTCGATCTTTAACGTCTAATAAATGCCGAGTCCAATCTTTGGGTTCCTTGCCTGTGCCTATGGCGATTAGCACGCCAGCAATATTTCTAACCATGTGGTGTAAAAAAGCATTGGCGGAAATATCGATAATCACTTTCTCGCCTTCGCGGTAAACATCAATAAAATACATGGCCCGACAAGGGCTTACCGATTGACAGCCTTGGGCTCGGAAGGAAGAAAAATCATGTTGGCCAATTAAATATTGCGCGGCTTCATGCATTAGGTCTGCATCTAAGGGTGCATGACACCAAGTGACTTGTTTTCGTAATAGGGCTGATTTAATCGATCTATTTAAAATAACATAGCGATAAAAACGGGCGATGGCACTGTAACGTGCATGAAAGTCGCCCACGGCTTGCTGAGCCCAAGTGATTCTGACATCATCGGGTAAATAGCTATTACCACCTAAGCTCCAAGTGTGAAGTTCACGGTGACTAGTGGTGTCAAAGTGTATGACTTGTTCTAAGGCATGGACGCCGGTATCGGTTCTGCCGGCACAAATCACGGTGACCGGATGATTAGCAATTTTTGACAAGGCTTCTTGGAGTACTAGTTGTACGCTACGGTATTTGGTTTGCCATTGCCAACCTGAATAATTACTACCATCGTACTCAATCCCTAAAACTATGCGGGTTTTACTCATTTAATTGCTCGTAGTGGTTATAGTTGCTTTCACATCCATGTGTTCTAGATTCCGGCAATCCATGCCGGAATGACGGCATAAAAAAATAGCTAGATACTGATGCTTAAGATGGGGGAGGATGTCAATCATGGATATAAACCTTAATGCCGACTTCAATACAATTAAATAGCTCTATCAGGTCGGCATTTTTCATACGAATACAACCATGCGACTGAGGCGTGCCTGTGATGCAGTCATCGGGACTGCCGTGTATATATATGTAACGCCAGGCACTATCAACGTTACCATAACGATTTTTATGGGGCTCTAAGCCACCTAACCAAAGTATGCGCGTTAAGATCCAGTCACGTTGCGGATGCAACTTGGCGAGTTCAGGGCTATAGATTTCACCCGTGGCTCGCCTGCCTATAAAAACCGAGTGCAAAGGGTGGTTCGCGCCAATTTTTGCTCTGATAGTATGCCAGCCAAGCGGCGTACATTCGCTACCTTTTAATTCACCCGCGCCATTTTTTGCTGTAGATACCGGATAACTAAGTACTTGCTTGCCTAAGTTAAAAAGTGTTAATTGTTGACGGGCGATATCGATATTAAGGTATTCTGGAGTATCGCTGTTTACGATCATAGTCTATACAATGCTAGGTAGCTGGGCTTGGTGCGGCTATTAATCTAATAGTTTGGGTTTTTACTTGAGACCTATTCACAACGTTCAACGACGACCATGACAAGTCCTAGCTCTTTGTGTGTTATATTATAAACAATACTGAGGATTTAGACGTATTTGGAGAGTTGTTTTAAATTTAAATAGCATAAACTTTCGATATAAGCCCCTATAAAGCTAGTTATACAGACCCTCAGTCTCGCGATACATAAACAGTGTTATCGCTGATGTCCTAAACACTGTCTTTATCAATAACGGTTAGTCTAGTTAATCCATCATCAACCGTTACTGACTATTTTTTACCCCAATCTAACAGCCTTCACAGAGACCCAATACATGCCATTTACCAAACTCGGTTTATCAGATCCACTATTACGTGCCATTGCTGATGCCGGTTATACCACACCTTCTCCTATCCAATTACAAGCGATTCCAGCGGTCTTAAATGGCCATGATCTCTTGGCGGCCGCGCAAACCGGCACCGGAAAAACCGCAGGTTTTGCCCTGCCTATTTTACATCGTTTGTCGCAACATAATTATGGCGCGAATCGTCCTGTGCGAGTGTTGATTCTTACGCCTACTCGTGAATTGGCAGCTCAAGTCGGCGAATCAGTGACTAAGTACGGCGCACATTTACATCCCCGTTTAAAAACGGAAATCGTCTTTGGTGGCGTTAAAATTAATCCGCAAATGATGCGATTACGCGGTGGCGTTGATGTCTTGGTTGCGACACCCGGTCGCTTGTTGGATTTAGTGGGTCAGAATGCACTTAAATTAGATAAAGTAGAAACACTGGTCTTAGATGAAGCCGATCGTATGTTGGATATGGGCTTTATACGTGATATCCGTAAGATCATCGCTTTGCTGCCTAAAAAACGTCAAAACTTATTGTTCTCTGCGACCTTCTCAGAAGATATTCGTAAGCTAACCACGGGCTTGTTAGTTAATCCTATTAAGATAGAAGTCGCTGCACGTAATACCGCAGCAGAAACTGTTGAGCAACTGGTTTATCTTTGTAACAAAGCCAGCAAAGCGGAATTATTGTGCCATTTGGTAAAGTCAAATGATTGGCAGCAGGTTTTAGTGTTCACTAGCACTAAACATGGTGCTAATCGGTTAACGGATAAGCTTAATAAGATTAATATTAAAGCGGCGGCGATTCATGGCAATAAAAGCCAAGGTGCAAGAACCAGTGCTTTGGCAGGCTTTAAAGCGGGTGAGCTTAGAGTTTTAGTGGCCACAGATGTGGCTGCTCGCGGTATCGATATTGCTTTATTACCACATGTTATTAACTACGAATTGCCTAAAGCGCCGGCTGATTATGTGCATAGAATTGGTCGTACCGGTAGAGCAGGGGAAGAAGGTCAAGCTATTTCTTTGGTATCTCATGATGAAATAGGCGCTTTACGTCAGGTTGAGAAATTGATAGGTAAAGCCATTAAACGTGAACAGGTTGAAGGTTTTGAGCAATCTGCTGTAGCGCCTCCTATGCCGGCTGAACCACCACGCGCACCACGTCCACCCAGAAATAACAGTCAGGCGCGTAAGCCTTCTGGTAATGCTAAACCAAGAACAAGAACTTGATTTAAGCAGCAGTCTGACTAGTCAAGAACTGGCTAAGCTAGCCCTACAGATTAAACAGTGGGGCTTGGAATTGGGCTTTCAACAAGTGGGCATTACTGATACCCACTTGTCGGTTGCCGAAGCTCATTTGCAAAACTGGTTGGCGCAAGGCTTTCATGGCGATATGGATTATATGCAGCGTCATGGTCTTAAGCGTAGTCGTCCTGAGTTATTGCATGAAGGTACCTTAAGAGTTATCTCAGTACGCATGGATTATCAGTCTGATACAAGAACTGCCATGCAACAGGGTTTAGATGATTCTACTTCTGCCTATATTTCACGTTACGCCTTAGGCCGCGATTATCATAAGATGATGCGCAACCGCTTACAAAAACTCGCCGATAAAATACACGCAGAATGCCAGTCTGAGACTGAGCCGTTAAGTATGCGTGCTTTTGTTGATAGCGCACCGGTGTTGGAAAAAGCCTTGGCCGAGAAAGCCGGTTTAGGTTGGATAGGTAAGCATTCTAATTTAATAAATCGTAAAGCCGGCTCGTGGTTTTTTTTGGGCGAGTTGTTTACTGATTTACCATTGCCTGTTGATGAGCAAACGACGGCTCATTGTGGGGAATGTACCGCGTGCTTAAGTATCTGTCCTACTCAGGCAATCGTTGCACCTTATCAAGTTGATGCGCGGCGTTGTGTGTCTTATTTAACCATTGAATTGCAGGGGTCGATTCCTGTTAACTTAAGGCCGCTGATTGGTAATCGTATCTATGGTTGTGATGATTGTCAGATTGTCTGTCCGTGGAATCGCTTTGCAAAAATAACCGCAGAGCACGATTTTAATCCTAGGCAGCAATTAAATAGCCAACAGTTATTGACGGTTTTTGCGTGGACTGAGGCCGAGTTTTTATTAAAAACCGAAGGCTCTGCCATCCGTCGTATTGGACATCAGCGCTGGTTAAGAAATATTGCCGTTGCCTTAGGTAATGCGCCTAAATCAGCCGTTATTATTGAAGCTTTAACTGACAAGCTTAGCCATACCTCTGAGCTAGTCAAAGAACATGTGCACTGGGCATTGGAACAGCAGATTCAAAAATCAGGATAAGAATGGTGGGTTACTAATAACTTTACGTTAGAATAAGTAAGCGCTAAAAAACAATCAATACAGCACATAGTTAAGTATAAGTATAAGAGTTGGGTTATGAGTAAACAAAAGTTATCGTTACAGGAACAATTATTAAAGTCTGGTTTAGTAAGTTCTGCTAAAGCTAAAAACATTAAATCAGATAAATATAAGCAAGAGCAACTTAAGCGTAACAATAATATAGCGGTCGTCGATGAAGCTAAAGAGTTAGTGCAAAAAGCCTTGGCAGAAAAAGTTGAAAGAGATAGAGAACTCAATCTACAGATCAAACAGCAAGAAGAACAAAAGCATTTGCAAGCACAGATTAAGCAATTAATTGAGCTTAACAAGCAGCCTAGAGATGCTGAGGGCTTGGCTTATCATTTTACCGATGATAATAAAGTCAAGACCCTGTATGTTTCTGAAGCTATGCGTGACGCACTTATTAACGGTCGCTTAGCTATAGTAAAGCTTGGTAAAGGTTATGAAGTGGTTGCTGCTGAGGTTGCCAAAAAAATTAGTCTAAGAGCTGCGGCTAGTGTGATTGTTCATAATGAGCAGAGCATGGAGACTGCAGACAATAAAGATGATCCGTATGCAGCCTTTGAAATTCCAGATGATTTGATGTGGTAAGTGTGTTTGATGGGTTTCGCGTTGCTCTACCCATCCTACTATCTACTATCGATAAGCTAGATTAAGGTAAGCTAATCGATTCCGATACTTTATTATAATCAACACCTACACTAACAATAAAGCTAGTGGCCTCTTCAATATTCATGGAGGATGTTATTAGCTTGGATTTGTCGACAATCACCGTAAACCCTGAAGTCGGATTAGGAGAGGTGGGAATAAATAACACATATTTGTTTTCATGTTTATTAGTGACATAGGCGGGTACCCATATTCCTTCTTTGGGATACTCAACATAAACTACTTCCTTTGCCATGGTTTGTTCTCTCGATGAGAACATATTAATCACCTTTTTAAGTACGCGATAAATAGTATTCAAAAAAGGAATTCTAGCTATAACATAATCAAAAACACTAATTACCCAAGAGCGACCTTTTTTAACGATGGTATTGCCGATGGATATCAATAGAATAAAACTGACTACGAAAACGATGGCGGTATAAAGATAGCTATCAGCAAATCCATAGACCACTTGAAATAAGTCAGAAACCAGACCTTGAACAAAAAGAATAATCTGTAAAACTACGACTATGGGAATGACCGCAAAAACGCCAATCAGAAAATCATTTAAGACTTTTTTAATATATTCATTCATTTTATTTCCTTTTATTATTCTTATATGGACTAAATTACTTGTAGGTGTACAAATAATTAAAACAATGGTTATATAACATTTTCTTTGTTAAATAACCATCTATTCAAATTTTAATTTAGTTAGGATATAAAGCTAGTGATACATCGATTGATCTAGGCGGCCTTAGATTACTAAGGCTTAGCTGGCTGAGGTTTTAATTTCCAAATTTCATTGTTATATTCACCAATAGTTCTATCAGTAGAAAACTTACCGCTGTTCGCACAGTTTATGATGCTCATTCTAGTCCAATGCTCTTGATCTCGATAAGCTTCTTCAACGCGTTTTTGAGCATCAATATAACTTCTAAAATCAGCAATGGTCATCCAAGGATCTTGTGGGTTTTTAATAGAATCAATCACCTCATCAAACAGGCCGGGTTCAAACTGATTAAAATGACCTGACTCCATAAGATGTAAAACCTGCTGTAAATCTTCATCTTGGTTGATAATGGCAATGGGGTCATAGTGATCCCGTGATGATTCGATTTGTTCTTCGGTTAAGCCAAATAGAAAAAAGTTTTCATCACCTACTTCTTCACGAATTTCAATATTAGCACCATCCAATGTGCCGATAGTAATAGCGCCGTTCATCATTAACTTCATATTGCCAGTACCTGATGCTTCTTTACCTGCAGTTGAGATTTGCTCGGATAAATCAGCTCCTGGACATATTTTCTCCATGGCTGAAACCCGATAATCCGTTAAAAATAGTAACGTTAATTTATCACCAACGTCAGGGTCTGAATTAATGACTTGAGCCACATTGTTAATCAATTTAATAACTTTCTTTGCCATACGATAGCCAGGTGCTGCTTTACCGCCAATTAATACGCATCTTGCCACCCAGTTTTCTGTATCGCCTTTTTTAATACGATTATAAAGATGAATAACATGGAGTACATTCAATAATTGGCGTTTATATTCGTGTATACGCTTAACTTGCATATCGAAGATAGCATCAACATTTAAATGCAATTCGGATTCATGATGAGCTTTCTTATAGTCGATCAAGTTTTGTTTTGCTGTTTGTTTAATCGAGCGCCAACGTTTCCTAAATTGAATATCATCTGCATAGGGCTCTAATTTTTTCAGCTGTGATAAATCGGTGATCCAGCCATCACCTATAGTCGCGCTTATAAGACTAGCCAATTCAGGATTACAGGCTGCTAACCAACGCCTTGGCGTTACCCCATTGGTTTTATTATTAAACTTATGCGGCCAAAAGGCATAAAAATCACTAAATAAACCTTGTTGTAATAACTGGGTATGTAATTGTGCAACGCCATTGACCGAAAAACTACCCACTATGGCCAAATGCGCCATTCTGACTTGTTGCTCATGTCCTTCTTCAATAATAGACATTCTACGTAAGCGCTCCGCATCACCTGGCCAATGATTTGAAACTTCAGACATAAAATGCGCATTAATTTCAAATATAATTTCCATTAATCTGGGTAATAAGCGCTGCATTAATTTGACTGACCATCTTTCCAAGGCTTCAGGCAGCAAAGTATGATTGGTATAAGCCATAGTGTCTTTAGTAATAGCCCACGCGTCATCCCAACTTAAGTCGTGAATATCTATCAGTAAACGCATTAATTCGGCAATAGCGATACTTGGATGCGTATCATTTAACTGAAAACAGTTCTTTTCTGCAAAGCGTGTGAAAGTATTGCCATGCACGCCGGTCCAGTGACCCAGTACATCTTGTAGACTAGCCGAAGCTAGAAAATATTGCTGCCGTAATCTTAGTTCTTTACCATTTTCATTAGCATCATTGGGATATAAGACCATGGTAATATTTTCTGCGGTATTCTTTGCTGCCACTGCTTCTGCATAATCACCAGCGTTAAACTCATCAAGATTGAAATCTTCAGTCGCTACCGATTTCCATAGGCGTAAAGTATTAACAGTGCCATTTTGATAGCCTGGTATGGGTGTATCAAAAGGGACGGCCAGTACATTAGAGGTATCTATCCAAGTATGTTTTGTGTGACCTTTATCATCAGTCGTTGTTTCAGTGTGGCCACCAAACTTGATCTTATGTGAATATTCAAGGCGTTCAATTTCCCAAACATTGCCGTGACGTAACCAATGATCAGGTTTTTCAACTTGCTCACCATTAACAATGGTTTGTGTAAACATGCCGTATTCGTAACGTAAACCATAACCTAAAACAGGTAGTTGTAAAGTTGCGCAGCTGTCTAAAAAACAAGCCGCTAATCTCCCTAGGCCACCATTGCCTAAGCCAGCATCTTGCTCGCTACTTATCAATTCTTCTAACTCAATACCCAAATCATACATAGCTTTGGTTACTGTGTCGGTCACTCCTAAATTGAGCATGGCATTGCTTAGAGTGCGGCCCATTAAAAATTCCATTGATAAATAAAAGCCTCGTCTACAAACATTCTTACTATAAGCTTGATGAGAATTATTCCAATGCTCCATTAAGCGGTCACGTATAACTAAAGATAACGCTGAGCCAGCATAAAAAGGCGATCGACAATTTTCATCTCGCCCAAGCAAATGGACATAATACTGCTTGAAGTCATCAATAAAGTCGTCTTTTTTAAGTCCTTTGTTAGGAAGGTTTGTGATGGATAGCTTAGGTTTACTTTTAATGTATTTGTTGCTGGGCATGGTTATATCCTAATAAAAAAACAAAAATTTATTATCGAAGGGCTGCGCGTATCAGTGTTTGGTAATCTAATAACTATATTAGGATCGCTAGGAGATTGTCCGAGAATAGGAACCGTAGCGAGGGAAAGCGATTTTAAGTCAGATTTTTTGATCATTTGATATAAATAGTTTGTTCGTGTAACGTTGTGATCGGGAAATCTGGCCTTGTGGCTTTTCTGCAGTAGGTTTTCTATTCTCGGACAGTCTCCTAGGGTAGAGTGCTTCATTAGTTTGTAGCATCTTAGCATCACTTTGAGGTCAGCGTCTAAGGTGTTCTGCTTTTATCTAGCAAATTTAATTAGTTGACTGTTTTCCTAGGTTTAATTGCTCTCTTAACGTCGCCTAAAAAGTAGCGAGTTATTTGTTATACGACAAGCTATGCATTAATAGCGTTATTTTAGTTTTTTAATGCACTCAAGGACTTGTGTCGCTAAGTTGTCGGCAGTCTAAATACGATGATGTCTTTTTTCTAAAAAGTATCGTTCTAGTCTTTTAAAATAAGTATGTATGCCATAAAGGAAACCACCTGCTATGGGTAAGGCGAGATACCAATGTTGTTTAGCAACTGCTAATAAGCCTAATATTTCATCACCATAAATATAAGCGGGTGTGATGGTAATGGCCGCCCATACCCACGCACTAATTAAATTAATTAGTGCAAACTTTTTGGCTGAATATTTTGTGATGCCTATCGACATAGGGATGACAGTACGTAAACCATACATATAGCGCTGTAAAAAAATAATAGGCCAGCCATGTTTCTTTAACAGTAAATGAGCAATGGCGAATTTACGACGCTGTTTGTGGAGTTTTCGTTGAATAAGACCCTTATTCATACGGCCTATGTAAAAATAGATTTGATCGCCGGTGAAGCCGCCTAAGCCCGCTATAAAAATAGTTAAGAAATACTCCATGTCGCCGGTATGAGCCATAATGCCGCCCATAATTAAGCCCATTTCACCTTCTATGATGCTCCATAGAAATAAAATAACGTAACCGTATTCTTTGAGCCAACCGATGAATAGATCTTCCATAACTAATTAATTCCGCTGAGAGTGTGCTTTCATTGCAAGCATGGCTTACATGTAGATGAATAGCAAATAATTATATTAACATGCCGTCGTAAATAAAAGAGCATGCTAGTAGTGTGCATGCTCTTTTAAGAAGGCTATTTATTTCATTGCATCAACAATTGCATTACCCATTTCGATAGTGCCGCAGCTTGATTGTGGATTGATATCTTTAGTGACGTAAATTCCTTCATTGACGACTTTGTCAACAGCCGTCTTTATACGTTCTGCAGCAGTAGTTTCACCTAAATATTCAAGCATCATAATGCCAGCCATAATAACGGCTAAAGGATTAGCTAAGTTTTTTCCAGTAATGTCTGGGGCGCTACCATGTACCGCTTCAAACAAAGCAGCATTGTCACCAATATTTGCACCAGGAATTAAACCTAGACCGCCTACCAGTCCGGCAGTTAAGTCCGATAAAATATCACCGAACATATTGGTGCACACGACGACATCAAATTGCTGAGGATTCATCACCATATGCATACAAGCAGCATCTATGATTTTTTCATCAAATTCAATATCAGGATAACGCGCAGCGGTTTCTCTGGCGACATCAAGAAATAAACCTTGAGTATATTTTAAAATATTAGCCTTGTGGCAGACCGTAACTTTTTTACGACCATTGTCTCTTGCGTATTTAAAGGCATAATCAACGATACGTTCTGAGGCAGCGCGGGTAACGACGGCTAAACTTTCAGCGATATCTTTTTTGGGGGTTAGGTAATGCTCAAGCCCCGCATACAAACCTTCAGTATTTTCTCTAACGATGACTATATCGACATCCTCAAAGCGCGTTTTAATACCAGGCCAACTCTTGGCAGGACGAACATTAGCGTACAGTTCATATTGTTGACGTAAAGCTACGTTGATACTTCTAAACCCAGTGCCGACCACAGTAGTTAATGGCCCTTTAAAAGCTAAGCGAGTTTCGTCGAATGAAGCTAAGGTTGCATCGGGTAGCGGAGTGCCAAATTTTTCAAAAGCAGCCAAGCCTGCATAAGCTTCTTCCCATTGAATATTTGCACCTGACGCATTAATAACTTTTACGGCTTCATCCATAATGGAAGGGCCAATGCCATCCCCTTTTATCAATGTGACTTTGTGCATGACTATCTCCGACGTGTAATTAAAGAATTCGCTCAAGGTAACTCGCAAAAAATAAAATACCCCATAGGATGTGCTGAACAACGTGAAGCGCATCGCTTTATAGGCATGATGCGCTTCACTATCGTTCAGCACATCCTATAAATTGGGGGGTTTATTATTGCGTCTTACCCAACAGCGTTGGTGAACAGATTAGTTAAGGGCTGCTAATGTCGCCGTATTAAGCCTAATCTGTTCACAGTATAAAGTTGGTTGTTATTTTGTGCGTTTCGCTGCGGCAATACGCATACGCAGAGCATTTAATTTAATAAAGCCTTCGGCATCTTTTTGATTATAAGCACCACCATCATCTTCAAAGGTAGCAATGCTTTCATCAAATAAACTATCGGTTGTTGATTCTCTACCTACCACGATGACGTTACCTTTATAAAGTTTGAGTCTAACTCTACCATTAACATTTTCCTGAGAGGCATCAATCATAGTTTGTAGTAGTGTGCGCTCAGGGCTCCACCAGTAACCGTTATAAATCAAAGAAGCATAGCGTGGCATTAGCTCATCTTTTAAATGCGCAACTTCACGATCTAAGGTTAATGATTCAATAGCACGATGGGCTTTTAACATGATGGTGCCGGCAGGAGTTTCATAACAACCACGCGATTTCATGCCTACATAACGATTTTCAACCAAATCCAACCTACCAATACCATTAGCGCCAGCAATTTTATTAAGTTGCTCTAATACCGTAGCAGGTGAGCAAGCAACGTCATTAATAGCAACGATATCACCTTGTTGGTAAGTTAATTCAATATAAGTGGCTACATCAGGTGCCGCTTCTGGTGAAACAGTCCAGCGCCACATATCTTCTTCTGGCTCAGTCCATGGGTTTTCTAAAATACGACCTTCATAAGAAATATGCAGTAAATTAGCATCCATAGAATAGGGCGAGGTTTTACCTTTTTTCATTTCTACAGGAATGCCATGCTTTTCAGCATAATCCAGCAGCTTTTGACGTGAATTTAAATCCCATTCACGCCAAGGTGCAATGACATGTATATCAGGACGTAAAGCGTAGGCACCCAATTCAAAACGGACTTGATCATTGCCTTTGCCGGTTGCCCCATGAGAAATAGCCGTCGCGTTAGTTTCATTGGCGATTTCAATTAAGCGCTTGGCAATTAAAGGGCGAGCAATAGACGTGCCTAATAAATATTCGCCTTCATAAACGGTATTAGCGCGAAACATAGGAAATACATAATCACGCGCAAATTCTTCACGGAGATCTTCAATATAAATATCTTTAATGCCCGCAGCCTTGGCTTTGGCGCGAGCAGGTTCAACTTCTTCACCTTGGCCTAAGTCTGCCGTAAAGGTGACGACTTCACAGTCATAAACATCTTGTAACCATTTTAGAATAACAGAAGTATCTAAACCTCCAGAATAAGCCAAAACTACTTTATTTATTTTCGACATAACATCCATCTGCTCTGAGTTAAATTGTAGGAGATTATAACCGAAAATAGTAGGCTGAGCGTAGAGATCTGTGATGTCATGAAGTCCGTAAGTCGTAGGGCGGATTCGCGACAGCAATCCGCCGCACACCCGTAAGCTTGAAAGTCATCGAACAAAAAAACTCACGAATAAGCATACAAGTGAGGGTCACTATTCGCCCCGTTTGTGGTGGATAGGCGCTATCGCTCCGAATCCACCCTACAGATTGATCCGCCGGCCGTTGATGTTAGCGATTATTCTGGTATTCATAACCGATACGTTTTACATACTCTTGTGTTTCTGAGTAAGGTGGAATGCTGTTATTGTTTCTAATGACGGCATTTTCACCGGCATTATAAGCGGCAACCGCTAGGGTTACGTCTGAATCGAATAATTGCAATAAATATTTAAGATAGCGGGTGCCTCCGTCTATGTTTTGCATAGGGTCGCTACGATCCGAAACACCGTAGCGTCTGGCGGTGTCGGGCATTAATTGCATTAAGCCCATCGCACCTGCTGAGGAAATAGCGCTTGCGTTATAAGCGGATTCTGTGCGAATAACAGCATGTAATAATTTCACATCAACGCGGTGCTTAATAGCCGCGTTGCTAATCATATCGGTATATTTATTCTTGTTATTCGTGAGGTTAAGACGGGTAGGGGTAGGGCTAGGGGTTTTGGGTAAGGAATAAGCCCATGAACTGGTTTTTTTTCTATTAGGACTAGCGCGCATGGGGGCGTAAGCATTCTCATATTGATAATATTCGCCAGCGTTGTCATTGTCATCACCAATATTGATGGTTATCTCATAAGACTCTGCTTCAGCAATTAAGCTAACTATTAATAAGACAGCTAAACTACTTATTTTAATAAGTTGATGGGTCAAAACGTCTTGTCCTTTGAGTAACAGTCTTGGTATTGTGTCATAGGATTTTCTTGCCTTGCCCTGACTGGACTTGTAAGTATCTCTAAGGGCTACCAACTTAAAGCGGGACAAGACAGTACTTTAACCTTTTATTGTTCGTACCCTCTGTACTCATTGTTATAGTCACTCTCAATGCACGTCATTCCGGCATGGACTGCCGGAATCTAGGCTACAGGGATGTATAAAGATGACCATCTATGGCGCTGGATACCGGCTTCCCGGCCGGTATGACGAGTTACTTGTGTATAGCCATGAGTTGAGCGTAAAAATAAAAGTCATCTTCGTACTGTCCCGTCTTAAATTGGTAGCCTATATAACGG
>CAIVGC010000391.1 GCA_903905335.1 uncultured Methylococcaceae bacterium | reverse complement strand
CTTAACTTAATGGCAGTGACGCTCTGCGTGGGAATGCCGCCGGTGACGCTCTGCGTCACGCATCGCTGGAGCGATGCAGGATGCATTCCCACTGTCCCGTCTTAAGTTGGTAGCCACTTATTGTATTAAAGTTTTGACTGCTTATTTACATGCTCTGGTGTTAAGCCGACATACGACTCTTTAAAATACCATCTAAGGGCAAAGCACAAGCCGGCACAAAGGTCTGCATAAAATAAGCGACTTCAGGTAAAGCTGAATTATTTAGCTTTTGTTCTAATTCACTGGCGGTGATGCTGAACTCAAGATTACCGGCACGAAATTCTGACAAACATTTTAAATATGCTGACAAGGTATCGGCTGCTTTAATGATTTGGTGATGGCCTTCGGGTTGTTGCGCATCACTTAATAGTGCTTGATAGGCGGTTTGCAAGGGATTGGGCAATAAGCTGATTAATTCATCACAGGCTATGGCATTAGCATCCACCTGCCCCATAAAGTACTCATTGCGTATCAGCGCTAGAGCATGAGCGATAACCGCTACTTCCCAACTATGTTCCATGACGTTTTCTGGCTCTGCATTACGCATTAAATCCCAACGTTTAATCCAAAGTAATCTGGATAGATAAGCATAAAATTTACTTGATGAAACTGTGTGGTTCATGGGCGTACCTTTATTATAAATAGCATCGTGGCTTAATACCTCAAGACAACTGACTCATTTAGACCGATAACTGTCTAGTAAGATGTCATATGGGCATTAATATCTTAACGGTGCTTAGCATAAAGGTACTTGGCGACGAATTATGTCGTATTCAGTTATTATTGATGCGTTAATTTTTTGTACTATTGGCTGTGCTACTGATAGCTGAGCAATCGTTACTTTAGGTTTTTGGAGATAACAATAAAAATCATGCCAATATTGTTGATGCTGAATAAGTGCTGTTAGAAAAAGTGATGATAATTTGTGCTTTATTAAAACTTTACAGGGGGGGCTAAAAGTGAATTTAGTGCTTAATCTCGAATGATGCGCTTCACTGCCGTTCAGCGCATCCTATCCTGCCTATGACGTTCATCCTGTGAACTGAAAAAGCATATCGCACAACTCTTTGAGGTTAAATATAATGTATTAGAGGGGCATCTATTTTGTTATGATATAAACACAAAATCTAGAATAAGTTTTTGACTTATCGAAAGATATTCAATAGGTTTTTAATCAAGAGATTTTTAATAATGAATAAAGCCCCAATTGATCTATTATTACTTAAAAAAGTCATTCAAACTACTCAGTCCATTGAAGGTTATAAACCTGCAAGTACTGAAATTATTCTGAAAGTTCAGCAATTACGACAACAAAATGGTATCCAAATATCACCTAAGAAGTAATTCAATCTATATTAAAGATACCGACATACCTCATAACAAACTAGGTATCATTAGCGCTGAAGAATTACATGAACTAGAAGGTGAGTTACTTGAAGAAGCTTATCAAGTTTTTTATCAAGAATTAGACGAGCACACGCTCTTCAACGAAGATTATTTTAAAGCACTACACCAAAGAACTTTTGAGGGCTTGTATGAATGGGCTGGCGAATATCGCCAATTCAACATGTCCAAAGGTACCAGTAGATTTTGTCAAGGGGCCTATATTGCCACTAACTCCGCTAAAATATTTAATAAGTTAGCTAAAATTAACTACTTGAAAGAGTTTACTAAACCTAAAGAAGAGCTTGCAAAACAATTAGCCTATTTTAAATGTGAATTAATAGCCTTACACCCATTCTATGAATTGAATGGACGAATCACACGTTTATTCTTTGATATGATCGCTATATCAAATGGTTACAGCTACATTGATTATTCAAATATATCGCCAGAAACCTATATCAACGCTTCAATCGAATGTGTGCAATTTGCTAACTCTGACTCAATGGAGTTAATCATAACTAATGGCTTAAAATAGCACTTCAGAATAAGCTCTTGCCTCAAAGGTGTTGCTTATAGTTTTCTGATAACTTACCGTCACCTTCCATACAATCTTACTGTCCGTAAACTTCCAAAATTTGCAACACTACTCACCTTCGATTTGTTGTGTGCCTTGAATTTCTTGATTAGCTGAAAAACTCTTAGATTGTTACCGTGCTAATTTAACTTTTAAAAATTGAATAAAGTCGAAAACTTCATAAGTTCTCGTTCTGGTAAAGTTGAAATTTCTGCGGCAATTTCTTGAGTTGATATATTCATGCTTCTAACTCTGACCTTAAAATTGAACTCATAGTGACCATAATTATTTAAATGATCTGGTGATGGCTTTCGGGTTGTTGCATCTCACTTAATAGTGCTTGATAGACTGCTTGTAAAGGATCAGGCAATAAGCTAATCAATTCATCACAGACTATGGCATTAGCATCCACCTGCCCCATAAAGTACTCATT
>CAIVGC010000390.1 GCA_903905335.1 uncultured Methylococcaceae bacterium | reverse complement strand
GCAGTTGATATTGAAGAAGCAGTGAGTCTGGCGGAAATATAATGGATAAAGAACTACTAAGAATTGTAATCATTGCAATAGGCCTTATCGTCATACTAATTATGGTAATTTGGGCTTATTTAAAAAATAAAAAATTTCAGGCACAATGGGCTGCAGAAGATGAGTTAGACGCTAATACCCCATCAGCGCCTTCATTTGCAGACTATGATTTGAATGGTAATGAAGAACAAGCAGAAGCAGAAGCCTTTGAACCACATTATTATGATACCGATGATGCTGTCTTTGAACCCGAGGAGCATGATATTGAACCTGCCCCAAGGTTTTCGGTTCCCGCTGTAATTCAATTTAGTTTAATGGCTAAAGCTAAAGAAGGCTTTAATGGTGAAGACTTAGCCAATGCCTTTGCTATCGTCGGCTTAGAATATGGTAGTTTAAGAATTTATGAACGCCTAGATTCTAATCGTTTAGTGGATTTTGGTGTCGCCTGCATGCATGAATCAGGCACCTTTCCTCACGAAAACCTAGATGAGTTTTATTGCCGTGGCCTAGTATTTTTTATGCAACCTGGTGTCTTGGATCATGCACGACAAGTGTTTGAAGACTTTATCGAAACTATAGAAGTATTAGCGATTGAATTAGACGGTACTATTTTGGATCAGCATCGTGATCCCTTGACTGACGAGACTATTCATTTATTTCACCAAAGTTTGTAAGTCGTCATAGCCGCCGGCAGTACTAAAGCGTGACGGGGTTGCAAACCCCGACCGGCATGAGGACGAAACTTGAGAATGTGAGTAAATCGTAGCTTGGGCTAACGGCTTTATCGTTAACCCAACATAATCAAGCGTGACGGGATTTATAACCCCGTTACTCACGTTTCGAAAGCTATTGAAACATCCAAACGTTTCGGTCGGGG
This sequence comes from uncultured Methylococcaceae bacterium, assembly GCA_903905335.1. Taxonomy (GTDB): domain Bacteria; phylum Pseudomonadota; class Gammaproteobacteria; order Methylococcales; family Methylomonadaceae; genus Methylobacter_C. Next base: position 7,387 of record CAIVGC010000390.1, on the reverse strand, counting down.
TTGCAACCCCCGACCGGCATGAGGACGAAACTTGAGCATGTGAGTAAATCGTAGGTTGGGCTAACGGCTTTATCGTTAACCCAACATAATCAAGCGTGACGGGGTTTATAACTCCGTCACTCACGTTTCGAAAGCTATTGAAACATCCAAACCCCGACCGGCATGGCAATGTTTATACATCCATGTAAACTGGATTCCGGCAGTCCATGCCGGAATGACGAAACTTGAGATTGTGCATATAACAATAAATCCCAACCCAACCAGAAACTAAACCTTGAACTACCAAGATCTCGTCACTCAAATCACTCAATGGGACCATAATTATTATGTCCTCGATCAGCCTACGGTCGCTGATGCTGAGTATGATCTAGCCTTTAGAGCATTACTCGATCTTGAAGCTGAACATCCTGAGTTCATCAGCCCTGAATCTCCTAGCCAACGCGTGGGCGCTAAAGCCATCGATGACTATGTCAAGATAGAGCATCGCGTTAAAATGCTCTCGCTGGCCAATGCCTTTAGTTTAGAAGAAACCTACGCATTTTTCGAAAAAGCCGCTAAAGAACTTAATCTTAATAGTGACTCACTGGAGATATTTAGCGAACCTAAACTTGATGGCCTAGCCATCAGCCTACATTATGATCACGGTCTTTTAAGCTATGCCGCTACGCGTGGTGATGGACTCGTGGGCGAAGATGTAAGCCACACTATCAAGACCATCAAATCCGTGCCACTTAAACTGGCCACCGAGCAGCCGCCTGAAACCTTAGAAGTACGCGGTGAAGTTTTCATGCCTAAGCAAGCTTTTGAAAAGCTTAACCAACAGGCGCTACAAAATAACACCAAGCTTTTTGTCAATCCTAGGAATGCAGCAGCCGGTACGGTGAGGCAAATGAATCCTAAGATTGCCGCTGTTCGTGATTTACAGTTTATTCCTTATGGTTTGGGTGAGACAGTAGGAACCCAGTCTTTTACTCGGCATTCAGAGATACTGGCTTATTTACATAGCCTAGGTTTTAGAAAGAATCCGCATTGCTATGCTTTCTTAGGGAGTTATGCAGCGTTTGTCAGTAACTATGAACTGATGGAGCAGACCCGCGCGCAATTACCTATGCAAATTGATGGCATCGTTTACAAAGTTGATGACTTAGCACTGCAAAACTCGCTAGGTTTTATCGCCCGCTCGCCTAAATGGGCGGTTGCTAGAAAATTCCCTGCTGAGAACAGTATCACCGAACTGTTGGCTGTGGATTTTCAAGTCGGCAGGACAGGCGTATTAACGCCTGTCGCTAGATTAACTCCGGTTTTTGTAGGCGGTGTGACGGTCAGTAATGCCACTTTACATAATATGGATGAAATCGCACGCCTAGGTTTGCAAATAGGCGATAAGATTGAAATCCAACGCGCGGGTGATGTGATACCCAAAGTAAAAAAAGTTATTGAACATGGTTTACACAGAACACCTATTACCATACCTGAGCGCTGCCCTGCTTGTAACGCTTTGGTCAAGCAAACCGAAGGTCAAGCCGCTTACTGCTGCACCGCTGATTTAAGCTGTCCCGCCCAAGGGGCTGAACGTATTCGTCATTACGCCTCGCGTAAGTTTATGAATATCACTAATCTGGGCACTAAGCTTATCGAATTGCTTTATAGCACAGGCAGACTCAAAACCATTGCCGATATTTATAGCCTTAGTCTTGAGGATATCAGTGGTTTGGAAGGTCAAGGTGAGAAAAGCGCCGAGAATGTATTGGCTTCTATCACTGCCTCTAAGCAAACTAAACTCGGCACCTTCTTGGCAGCTTTAGGTATCCATGAGGTCGGTGAAGAAGGTGCTAAAAGCATCGCTCAGCATTTTAAAACCTTAGAAGCCCTAATGACTGCCTCCTTAGAGGACTTAATGCTAGTGCCTGATATAGGGCCGGTGATGGCTAAGAATGTCGTCGAGTTCTTCCAGAGCGCAGAAAACAAAGCCATTGTAGTAGCGATCATCGCTGCTGGTGTGACTTGGCCAGCTATAGCCGAGCAGGCTATAGACAGCCTACCACTGGCTGGACAAACTTGGGTATTAACCGGCACTTTGCAACAACTGACCCGCTCTGAAGCTAAAGCCTTGCTGGAAAGTTTAGGCGCGAAAGTAGCCGGTTCGGTTTCTAAGAAAACCTCTGTAGTCGTAGCTGGTGTAGAAGCCGGTTCAAAATTAGCAACGGCACTAGAACTGGGAATTAAGGTCATGGATGAAACTGAGTTCTTAGCTAAGTTTGCTGCAGCAGCAAACAATTAAGCCTTCATGGCTAGCACTAAATGGACGTTAAGTATCTGTAGGGGCGACATAACACCCGAGACAAGATATCATCCTCACATTTATAAACACAGAGCCCTAAGCTTATGACTCAATTTCTAAAAATCATCCCTTGGCTGCTGATCGCTCTTTTAGGTGCGTTTGCTCTTAGCGCTATCGCCTTAAACCGAGGCGAAAACATCAGTGCACTCTGGTTTATTACTGCTGCGCTTTGTGTTTATGCCCTAGCCTATCGGTTTTATGCGGCTTGGCTAGCGGCCACTGTGTTAGTGATTGATGAAACTAGAGCCACGCCTGCCGAACGTCTCGATAATGGTCGTGATTTTGTACCTACCCATAAATGGGTGGTCTTCGGTCATCATTTTGCAGCGATTGCAGGGCCCGGCCCTTTAGTGGGCCCGACCTTGGCCGCGCAGTTTGGTTATCTACCCGGAACCTTATGGATCATCTTAGGTGCCGTCATCGGCGGTTGTGTACAAGATATGGTGATCTTGTTTTTATCGACGCGCCGTAACGCCAGAAGTTTGGGTCAAATGGCGCGTGATGAACTAGGGCCTTTAGGCGGCACGGCGGCGCTGATCGGTACCTTTACCATTATGATTATTCTAATCGCTGTCTTAGGTTTGATAGTTGTGAATGCCATGAAGCATAGCCCTTGGGCAACCTTTACCGTATCTGCTACCATTCCTATCGCCATGATTGTCGGCTTTTATATGCGTTATTTACGCCCAGGTCAGGTATTAGAAGCGTCCTTAATCGGGGTGCTTTTACTATTGCTATCGGTCGTTGGCGGTCGCTACATAGACGCTGATGCAAGCTTGCGCCTCATCTTTGACCGCGAAGGCTTAACGCTAGCATGGTGGGTCATGGCTTATGGTTTTGCTGCGGCTATTTTACCGGTGTGGCTATTATTAGCACCGCGTGATTATTTATCTACCTACATGAAGGCTGGCACTATTACGCTTTTGGCCATTGCTATTATTACCCTGCAACCGACTATTAAAATGCCAGCCATCACGCCTTTTATAGATGGTACAGGCCCCATATTCGGCGGCAAGTTATTCCCTTTTGTTTTCATTACCATCGCTTGTGGCGCCATTTCTGGCTTTCACGCGCTCATAGCTTCGGGCACTACGCCAAAATTACTTAATAATGAGCGTGATATCCGCATGATAGGTTATGGCGGTATGTTATTAGAATCCTTCGTAGCCATTATGGCGATGATCGCCGCCACTGTGCTAGAACCTGGGGTGTTTTTCGCCATCAATAGTGGTGTAGGTGTGGTGGGTGCAGATGCGGCCATGGCTGTCGCCAAAATATCCTCTTGGGGCTATCCCGTGACCTTAGAACATATGCAGCTACTCGCTAAACAAATGGGTGAAGAAACCTTGTTTGCGCGTACTGGCGGCGCACCGTCTTTGGCCGTGGGTATGGCTAGCATCTTTGGCAGTGCTTTTGGCGAAAGTCTACTGGCCTTGTGGTATCACTTTGCCATTATGTTTGAGGCGATCTTTATACTGACTACCTTAGATGCTGGCACACGAGTTGGTCGCTTCATGTTGCAAGATATGCTGGGTAATATTTGGCCTAAAATGGGCGAAACCTCTTGGACACCTTCAGTATTATTCACCAGCGCCTTAGTGGTCTCTGGCTGGGGCTATTTTCTATATATCGGTGTGATTGATCCCAACGGTGGCGTTAATATCTTATGGCCTTTGTTTGGTATCGCTAATCAAATGTTGGCGGCTATTGCACTGTGCGTAGGGACAGGGATTTTAATCAAATCAGGCAAACAAAAGTATGCTTGGGTTACAGGCCTTCCACTCACTTGGTTAATCATCATTACTAGCACAGCCGCTTATCAAAAGATCGCCAGCACCGATATCCGCATTGGTTTCTTTGCTGCTGCTAATGATCTAAGCGATAAACTAGCCGCAGGTAGCTTATCATTAGAAAAAGCCGAAATTGCTCCGCAATTGATATTTAACTTACAGTTTGATGCTTGGCTGACTATATTCTTTATCAGTCTATTATGGCTGATCGTGTTTGATATGCTACGCGTTGCTGTTCGCGTTCTCAACGGACAAGCAGTCTTACCACTGACTGAATCACCACATAGCCCTAGTCGCCTCGTTGAAGATTGGGTGAGAGATTAATGATTAGGAGGCTGTCCGAGAATAGAAAACCTACTGCGGAAAAGCCACAAGTCCAGATTTTCCGCTCACAACGTTAAATAGAACAACTATTCGCCTCAAATGATCAAAAAATCTGACTCAAAATTACTTTCCCTCGCTACGGCTCCTATTCTCGGACAGCCTCCTAGCTTTTTGAAAAAGGCTTGGCGCTTGCTACGTCGTCTTTCTGGTGATGATGCTTATGAGCGCTATTTAGCGCATTATGCAGCAAAGCATTCGGGTAATGACGAGCATCCGCTATTAAGCAAAGCCGAGTTCTTTAAACAATGGCAAGATGAAAAATGGCAGGGTATTAAACGCTGTTGTTAAGGCCTTATGATTAACATTCTCAATACCCGTCATTCCGGCATGGACTGCCGGAATCTAGGCTACAGGGAGGTATACAGATTACCATCCATGGCGCTGGATACCGGCTTCCCGGCCGGTATGACGGTTTACTTTAATGGTGTGTATAACGATAAAAGCACGTCATTCCGGCATGGACTGCCGGAATCTAGGCTACAAGGATGTATAAAGATGACCACCCATGGCACTGGATACCGGCTTCCCGGCCGGTATGACGACTTACTTAATGATGTGTATAACGATAAAAGCCCGTCATTCCGGCATGGACTGCCGGAATCTAGGCTACAGGGAGGTATACAGATTTCCATCCATGGCACTGGATACCGGCTTCCCGGCCGGTATGACGGTTTACTTTAATGGCGTATATAACGATAACAGCACGTCATTCCGGCATGGACTGCCGGAATCTAGGCTACAGGGACGTATAAAGCTGACCATCCCTGGCACTGGATACCAGCTTCCCGGCCGGTATGACGAATTTTGTTTCTTTCAGTTTTCATCGGCCTACTATTTACTCACTACAACTCACGGCTGCCAGCTTAAGGCGTTACAGATACAAGGCTTAACCTTTCGCCCTTTGTCTGCGTTTAGGAGAGCTGTGTCTAAAAGTGAACGCTTAAGCTAAACTGTCCCGTCTTAAATTGATAGCCCAAATCACATAGTGTCATGAACAATCTCGATTACTTAATCATAGGCCAAGGTTTGGCCGGTAGCTTGCTCGCTTGGGAGTTACTGCAACGTGGCTGTAAGATCATGGTGATCGATAATGGCCTAGAGAACGCTACACAAGTGGCGGCAGGATTGATCAATCCTGTGACAGGTATGCGTTTGGTGAAGACTGCGGATGTCGAACACTTATTGCCTTGCGCCTTGCGCTGTTATGAGCAATTAAGTCAGTTCTTTAAGCAGGACTTTTATATAGCAAAGCCTATGTTAAGACTACTTAATAATGAGCTTTTATTAGCTAATGCACATAAACGCTTGGCTGATCCTGCTTATGACGGCTATGTTAAGACCATCATAAACAACCCCGCTCCCCCTTATTTAGAGCAACAACAAACTGGTTATTTGCAGACACGCTTATTATTAAGCTGCTTAAAGCAATACTTTATTGAGCGCGGCTGTTACCGCCAGAGCGTCCTGAATTATCAAGACCTACAACTACAACCCACTTTAAGCTGGCAGACTATATCTTTTAAGAAAATACTCTTTTGTGAAGGTCATCACGCCACTCAAAATCCCTGGTTTTCTTGGTTGCCCTTTCAACTCGTCAAAGGTGAAATCTTAACTCTGCAACACCAAAGCCAACTGCCTGATGTTATCTATAATTTTGGTGACTGGTTAATACCGTTGGATAAGCAGCGTCTACGATTAGGTGCCAGCTTTGATCGTGAGCATCTTAATACCCAGCCCACCCTGCACGCTAAAAACACTTTGTTAAAGGCACTGAAGCTAAGTCCTATTAACTTAGATCAAGCTACTGTTATTGATCATCAAGCTAACATTCGCCCTTGCACCTTAGATAAACAACCCTTTATCGGTGAGCATCCCCAACTGTCTCAGCTTGCTATTTTTAACGGCTTTGGTGCTAAAGGCAGCTTGCAAATACCTAAGCTTTGCAAATTGTTTGCGGATGCTTTATTAAACCAAACCCCCTACCCTTCTTCTATAGATCGCTATTATGCAACGTATTTCCCTCATTAATATCGCCCATCAACAGATCAGCGAAAGCCTTAAATCTGGTGATATCGCCATAGATGCCACCTTGGGTAATGGTCATGACGCCTGGTATCTAAAGCATCTAGTGGGGCCTACAGGACTGGTCTTTGGTTTTGATATACAGCTAGCCGCCATTACCGCAACTCAGAGCAACAATGCGGATGCAACTGGGCTTACCTTAATCCATGCCAGTCATGCGCTCATGGCTGAGAACATCCCTGTGCAACATCATGGCAACATTAAAGCCATTATGTTTAATCTGGGTTATTTACCGGGCGGTGATAAAAGTATTATTACGCAAACAGAATCCACCTTATGCGCTTTAAACGCTGCCATAGCATTGCTGGGGGCTGAGGGCATTATGACTATCATGGCTTATCCAGGTCATGCCGGTGGTGACTTAGAAACTACGCAGATTGAGCACTGGTGTGAGCAACTGGATAATTCAAAGTTTAGTTATCAGATACTCTACAGCACAGTGACTAGCGCGACCGCACCTAGGCTTTTCATACTACGCAAAACACACTTAATCACAGACGTTACACAGTAACGACGTTTTACACTCGAGGAGCGCAGGAAACAGCGGCAATCGAGCCGCCTTTTCTTTGGATACTTTCTAAAGGCTGCGCAAAAGAAAGTATCTCGCCTTCGGGTGCGAATACCCGATTAAAACAACCGTCGCGATAGCGACCGCATTAGATATCTTTCCTAAATAGTGCCTGAAAGAAAACCAAATAATCTGATATGGTTCAATATGTTATACTATCCCTAGTAAACTGAAGATGTGTTTTGACGGATTCAGTCACCATTATTAAGTTATTGATTTAGT
>CAIVGC010000389.1 GCA_903905335.1 uncultured Methylococcaceae bacterium | reverse complement strand
TTCTCGACGTCATTTATTGTTCATCCGTATCATGCCAAACTTCCTCAATATTCACTGTTTAGGAAAGTTATGACATCAATAGAAAGTAAAACCATTAACCCAAGTTCTAGCGCTGATTTTTGGAAAAATCATATCGCGCAGTGGCAGTCTTCAGGATTAAAGCTGACAAATTATTGTTGCAAACACCAGTTGAGCTATCATAAGTTAAAATATTGGAAGTACAAGCTATCAGCAATTAATTCTATAGTACCTAGCTTGTCACACGCTTAAATTTTGTTCAAAAGCCAATCCAATATTGCGTACTCTCCACCATCTTTTGGGCGATAATCTGGATTTGCTGTTAAAGCCAATCTAAGTGTTTCGCCGGTGTTAGTTCTTTCAATAATAACACTGCCATCTTTTTTTCCGCTATCAATCCATGTGCTTATTTCTTCTGCAAAAGGACTTCCTTTCCGCGTTGCCTCAATTTCAACAACGTCAGCAATAAAAAATCTAGCTGCTTTTGTCAACGAATGCAATAGGTCCCCAGCTTGCCAAATGAATTAAAGGCCTCGTGTCAGATGTTAATACATTAATTTTAAAATCCATGAATATTTCCAGTCAGTGTTTATTTTGGTCACTTGCCGATCAACATTCGCAGCTTACTCTTTTTTAATGGAAACATAGAGCGTCACTACAAAGACCTTGAGTAAAAACGACCAAATCTAAAAACGGCTTACCAATAGATAAAAACTATAGACCATTTTTTTTTCGTTTCAAAAATGGAATTCTTTTATAAATGCTCAAAAACACTCATCAGTCCTTAATAGGTATTGATTATTATCAATACCTGCGTAGAATCGGCTACTAACGTTAAACAGCGTCTCAACAATGCCAGTATCACTTAATCCGCCCTGCTGTTCCTTTGAGGAGTCATCATTATTATGTATAACCATTTAGAAACTGCTAAGAATCCTGAAAATCTTAAACGCGTCATTGTTGATCCCGTGTCTCGTGTTGAAGGTCACGGCAAGGTTACTTTGTTATTGGACGCAGACAATAAAATACAGCAAGCTCGATTGCATATCGTTGAATTTAGAGGCTTTGAGCGATTTATCCAAGGTCGACCCTATTGGGAATTGCCGGTCTTAGTACAAAGATTATGCGGCATTTGTCCTGTCAGCCATCATTTAGCTGCGGCTAAAGCCATAGATCAGTTAGTCGGTGTAGATCCTGAAAATCTGCCTGTTTCAGCCGATAAACTAAGGCGTTTATTACACTTTGGGCAAGTACTGCAATCTCATGCTCTACATTTCTTTCATTTATCCAGTCCCGATTTATTATTCGGTTTTGAAAGTGATATCAGTAAGCGTTCGATCATAGCCGTGCTGGCCGCTTATCCTGATTTAGCCGTACAAGGTGTTAAGCTGCGTAAATATGGTCAAGAAGTCATCCGCATGATTTCTGGAAAACGTATACATGGTACCGGAGCCATAGCCGGTGGCATGAATAAATCATTAACTAAAGCTGAACGGGATTATTTGCTAGAAGACATCGACCAGATTATCACCTGGGCCGCTGCCTCTGTGACGCTGATTAAACAGGTACATGAATCTAATCTACCTTACTTCGATGACTTTGGCACCATTCCTACTAATTATATGAGCTTAACTAAGCCAGATGGGGCGCTAGAACTTTATCATGGTGGCTTACGCGCCAAGAATGCGCAGGGTGAAACCATCATGGATCATGTTAATTACTGTGATTATAATGATTATATTCACGAAGAAGTCCGCTCATGGACTTACATGAAATTTCCTTATCTATTATCGCTAGGACAAGAAGATGGCTGGTATCGAGTCGGGCCTTTAGCCAGAATCAATAACTGTGACTTTATTAATACGCCGCTGGCAGAAGATGCACGTATCGCCTTTAAAGCCCACAGCCCCAACGCGATGGTTCATAGCACCTTAGCTTTTCATTGGACGCGATTGATTGAACTGCTACATTGTACAGAAGCCATTAAAGAATTACTGCATGATCCAGACATTATGGGTTTAGATTTAGTAGCTAAAGGTGAAAAACGTTATGAAGGTGTAGGCGTTATCGAAGCGCCACGCGGCACCTTATTTCATCATTATCAAGTTGATGAAAATGACATCGTGACCAAAGCTAATTTAATTGTTTCTACTACCAGTAATAACCGGGCAATGAATGAATCAGTACGCCAAGTAGCGGCGGAATACTTATCTGGCCGAGAACTGACTGAACCCTTATTGAATAATCTGGAAGTAGCCATCCGTGCTTATGATCCCTGTTTGTCTTGCGCCACTCATGCTATGGGCAAAATGCCCTTGCAGTTAGAGTTAATGGATGCAAGCGGTCAATTAATTGATAAATTAGTTAAACATAGTAATGGTCAAATTGAACGACTGGCATGATTAAACCGATTTTGATATTCGGTTACGGCAATCTTAGTCGGGGTGATGATGCTTTAGGTCCGTTATTAATAAACCATATTGAAAGTCATTGTGATTTAACAGAAATAGACATCCTAACCGACTTTCAGTTGCAAATAGAACATGCGCTGGATTTAGAACATCGGTCATTAGTCTTATTTGTCGATGCTTCTGTTGCCTGCATTAATACCTTTGATTTTTCACAACTTTCAGCGGCCAGAGATAAAAGCTATACCACCCATGCCATGAGCCCTGCGGCGGTTTTAGCGGTGTATGTTTCAATAAAAAAACAAACACCGCCACCTTGTTTTCTAATGAGTATTAAAGCTGAAAGTATGGAATTAGGTGCAGACTTAGGCAAGTCGGCTGAAAATAATTTGCAGCAAGCCTGTTTGTTTGTAAAACAATTATTGCAAGAACCAACTCTTAATCACTGGCTACAACAAACAGCCTAGCTTTTAACCAAATCCACCTGCAACGGCCAATCTCGATGATTAAACACCTGTCCTTGTTCTCTAACCATTGCACAAGCACTAGGCGATATTTCTGCGAAGACCCATTGTACCTCATTAAAAATGCCTGCTGATAAAATACCATTATCAGGAAATCCCCTATCAACTGGGGTATAAATAGCCGCCGCGCCCACATTAACATCCACGGCTTCTGACCATGGCGCATTACCGACTAACGAAGCTTGAACGACATAACATTGATTTTCTAAGGCTCTAGCTTGACAGCCAATTTTAACGCGATTAAAACCCGCGACAGTATCCGTACAACTAGGCACTAAAATTAATATACAGCCGGTTTCTACTTGTTTTCTAGCTAATAAGGGAAACTCGCTGTCATAACAAATATTAATGGCAATTTTTCCATATTCTGTATCAAAGCACTTCAGTTCTTTTCCACCTTTAATTAACCAGCATTCGTTTTCAAAGCGGGTCATCATCAGTTTATCTTGATAATCGACTGAGCCATCCGCCATAAATAAATAAGCCCGATTATGATAAACCTCTCCTTCAATAAATACCGGAAAGGTACCGGCTTGGATAATACAATCATGTTGTTGCGCTAAGTTTGTAAACAGCACCATAAAATCATCATGTAATGATTGCATCGCGACCAACTGTTTACTTAAAGAGGAATAAATCTCCTTAGTAAATAAAGAAGCCAACTCCATACTAAAGTACTCTGGAAACACTAAAATCTTAGCTTCTTGCGCGCTAGCTTCGGCCACCCAGCGTCTTATTTTCTGCTGATAAGCTGACCAATCGGCCAAAAAGCTAATATCATATTGAGCTGTTGCAATTTTAACGTTCATCATAGCCAAAAAATCATAGGTGCGTGTCCAGTTTCAAAGGGATGACTTGTATAGAAGCCAACTAAAACCCAGAGTTTACTTAGACCTAATGATATTTACAATAACGATACACAGTAAGCAACTGACTACAATAGCAAAGCTAACCATGATTAATGAATAAGTATTTTATTTACCCTAATAGTCAGACCTATCTTCGCTAACTATTTGACTCTTCGAGCTTTATCCAGTTATCCCCAAATCCTGTGGATAACTCTGTGGATGACTACTTTATAGTGCTGCTAACTCTCTAATTTTTAGCGACGTTTCTTAGATAGACTGATTTTTATACAATCGATTCCTACAATATAAAAATCAATTACTTACAGTCATAATGACTTTTATATTAAACAAATCACTAATAACTATGGGTTTTATATCCACTAATATCAATATGTGCATAACCCATCAAAAATATTTTTAAAATTTACCTTGTCAATACATTATTTAACAAAAATTTCGAGTTAATTGACACCCTCTTCTTACCTAAAGGAATAACGGGGGACTTTCAATCGGTAGCAGGTAATAGAGGATAGTTATATTTCGCCCTATATTGAACTCCCCCGTAATACTTTATCCTCATATTTTATAAATACAACTTCACCACATTACCGAAACCCTCCGAAATTATAATGCAGTGCCTCAGGCACTATCTCCTGATTCCCCTACGAAACTATATTTATATGGGTATTTACACTAAATCATGAACTATAAATACCGACAGCACACAAGTTTGTACTGTTAATGGTCCATTGCTTATCTTATAGCTGGCTATTTACACTGTTCTATTAACTGTTGGTAATCTGAAGCCGGCTGTTCGAGGTATAAAATCAGGTGGCCATAATATAAACCAGAGCGCTCAAGATATGCAGCGAACTATGCACGGTAAGTGTTGTAAGGTTCGTAACGTGGAGCGGGGCACTCATGTGATGCAATGGGGGTATTGATGTAACAATAGCCTAGTTTAAGCAACCCAAAATCTATAATATGGGCGTCATCATTACGTCTATATAATATCAATCAGCGAAAATTCGCTCCATCCTAACTAACTATTTGACTATTATAGCTTTATCAAGTTATCCCCAAAACCTGTGGATAACTCTGTGCATGACTACTTTATAAAGGGGCTAACTGTTTAATTTTTAGCTAAACTTCTTAGATTGTCCAACTTTCATACAATCACTTTCTATAATATAAAATCAATAACTTACGACTAACTTAGTCATTATATTCAACAAAAAAAACGATAACTATCGGTTTTATAATCGCTAAAATTAATATGTGCATAAGCCATTAAAAATATTCTCACATTTTGGAATGTCAAGAAAATATTGAATTACATAACCATTAAAAACAACTACCATAATCCAGCAGCAATTCTTCACAAACAAAAAACAAACGAGGATAATCGATACGTATTAATAACTTTAACCCATATTCAAAAAATACCGCTAAAGTCAGTAATCTACCTCCCGCCGCAAAAATACTTTGCGTTGTGTTTGCTGAACTGCGCCAAATCGCAGTAGTCCACCAAATAATGGGCAGTAATAACATTAAATGAACATCGTCCCAACTAGAGACAGTTAACAACCCCATTTTTGCCAACGTATCGGCGGAATACAAGCTGATATTTAAGAGGATAAAAAAAGGCCATAATACCCAAGACAAGCGCACATTCCCTACCCAAGCCGAAAATAAATAATTATTTAAAGACAGTTGCTGCAAATTATCAGCACACGCAGGCGCACTTAAAAATAATACCAGTAGCAATGCGATAACCACCATCAACAATTCAACAGGACTTGCCCAAGAAATTTCAGTAAAAAATAAAGGTAAGGTATAAATAAACATAACTGCGCCTAATAAATAGTAAGATGACGACTGATAAATACTGAATTGTTGTTAAAACTCTATGCCCTGCTCTGCTTTAATGCCTTGCTGATAAGCATGCTTTATTTTTGTCATATCCGTTACGGTATCAGCCACGGCGATAACTTCCGGCGCGGCATTACGACCGGTCATGATTAAATGTAACCAAGGTGGCTTTTCATTGCTTATAAAATCAGCGACTTCTTGGCCGGTAATCCATTGATAGCCACAGCAATAATTAATTTCATCCAATAGTACTACGTCAAATTCTTCAGATAAAATTTTCTGTTTACTCAACTCCCAGATAGCACGACTGGTTTTAATATCCTGTTCCGGATTTTTAGTATCCCAAGTAAATCCATCCCCCAAAGCATGCCATTCAATATTATCAAAACGCTGCGCCGCTTTTTGTTCGCCCGTTTGCCACTGGCCTTTAATATATTGAATAACACAGACTTTCATATCCCAGCCTGCTGCTCTAAACACCATACCAAAAGCACTTGAAGATTTACCCTTTCCTTCGCCGGTATTCACGACCACTAAGCCATGTCGTCTATCTCTTGATTTCATAAGTCTTCCGTAAGTTGATATGTTTCCACGCGTTAACGCATAAAGATAAGGTTATTAGTTTTATATGAACGCATTGAGCCCTTTCAATCTTAGCAAAGTTGTCCTATTCTTTACGTCATTCATTGTAACCTTAAAAAACCAATATGACCGAAGCAACTATTTTATTTTCTAATGCTAAACACGTTATTCCCGGTGGTGTTAATTCACCTGTACGTTCTTTTAGTGGCGTAGGTGGTACACCTGTTTTTATCGACCATGCCCTTGGCGCTTATCTTTATGATCATAACCAGAAGCGTTATATCGACTATGTAGGCTCATGGGGCCCTATGATTTTAGGTCATGCTCATCCTGAAGTTATAAACGCTGTTAAACAGGCCGCCGATAAAGGCTTAAGTTTTGGTGCGCCTACAGAATTAGAAACCTTAATGGCCAATAAAGTCTGTGAACTCATGCCAAGCATAGAAATGGTTAGAATGGTAAGTTCTGGTACAGAAGCTACTATGAGCGCTATACGCTTAGCTAGAGGTTATACAGGACGCGATAAAATTGTTAAATTTGAAGGCTGTTATCATGGGCATTCTGATGCTTTATTAGTTAAGGCAGGCTCTGGTGCCTTAACCTTTGGCGTACCTAGCTCTCCTGGCGTACCCGCCACCGTTGCAGCAGATACCATTACTTTACCTTATAATGATAGTGAGGCGGTGTTAGCCTTATTTGCTGAATTAGGCGAACAAATTGCCTGTATTATCGTAGAGCCTGTCGCCGGCAATATGAACTGCATACCCCCTGCCCCAGGCTTTCTGGAAACCTTACGCTTAGTCTGTGATCGTTATCAAAGTGTGTTGATATTTGATGAAGTTATGACTGGCTTTAGAGTAGCACTCAATGGTGCGCAAGGCCTTTATAAAATTAAGCCCGATTTAACCACGCTGGGTAAAATCTTAGGAGGCGGCATGCCGGTAGGTGCCTTTGGCGGGCAACGTAAAATCATGGAATATCTTGCACCTTTAGGTCCAGTTTATCAAGCAGGCACCTTATCAGGCAATCCTATTGCCATGGCCGCTGGCTTAAAAACCTTGGAACTTATTTCTCAAGCAGGCTTTTATGAATCAGTCAGCGCAAAAACCGAAAAATTGACCACTGGCTTAAAAGCACTCGCTCAGCTAGCCGACATCCCATTCACAAGTAACAGCGTCGGCGCCATGTTTGGTTTGTTTTTCAGTACAGAAGCGCAAGTTGATAGTTTCGCCAAAGTAATGCAATGCGACCAAGAGCGATTCAAACGATTTTTTCATGCCATGCTTGAACAAGGCATTTATTTAGCACCTTCAGCCTTTGAAGCGGGCTTTGTTTCAGCTGCGCACAGTGAGACTGATCTAGATGAAACACTAGCTACAGCGGCAGCCATATTTAAGCAGTTATAATCAAACTAACATGGATTTTATTAACACCTTACCGCCATTAGTTTTGGTTTTTATCGGTTGTTTGCTAGGCGTATTTTTAATGCGCCTAGCAAATGGTAAAGATAAAACAACTATTGCCAAACTAATAACCGATGTTGCTGTGTTGTCAGAGAAATTAACGCAATTTCAGGACAAAGACGCCGAATTCAAACAATTACAACAGCATTATCTTGAGGCTAAAACCCAAATTGCCGAACTTGAATCACGTACAGTTGAACAATTAAAACATGCTGAAGAAAAGTTAATCTTGTTAAAAGATGCTGAACTTAGGCTAATTAATCAATTTGAACAACTGGCCAGTAAGATCTTCGATGAACGCAATAAGCAATTTACCGAACACAACAAAACCAGCTTGGATCACATCGTTAAGCCCTTACGTGAACAACTAGGTGAATTCAAGCAACGCATAGAAACCGTTTATGACAATGAAAATAAGGACCGTATTTCACTGCGCGAAGAAATTGTCTCGTTAAGGCGTGATACGGCGCAAATGAATCAAGATGCGCTTAATTTAACCCGCGCTTTAAAAGGTGATAAAAAAACTCAGGGTAACTGGGGAGAAATGATCTTAGAAACTGTTTTAGAAAAATCAGGCTTACGTAAAGGTATCGAATACGAAACCCAAGGCGCATTCCGTAATGAAAGCAATAAACTATTTAAACCGGATGTCATTGTCCGTTTACCTGAAGATAAAGATATTATTATCGATTCTAAAGTCTCATTAGTCGCCTATGAGCGTTATTGCTCTAGTGAAGCTGAGGAAGAACGAAGCATCGCCTTAAAACATCATACCGAAGCGGTGCGTACTCACATAAAAAGCTTAAGTGAGAAAAATTATTCCGGCCTTAAAGGCTTACGTTCTTTGGATTTTGTGTTGTTATTTATGCCTATAGAAGCGGCTTTTATTGCTGCCTTTCAAGCCGATGAGTGCTTATTTTCTGATGCTTTCGAACATAAAATCATCGTGGTAACACCCACCACCTTATTAGCAACGCTGCGTACCATTGAAAACATTTGGCGTTATGAGCGCCAAAACGAGAATGCCCGTGCCATCGCCGATAAAGCAGGGATTGTTTATGACAAAATTCGTGGTTTTGTAGAAGACTTAGAAAAGCTAGGTAAGCAATTAAGTACGGTTCATAGTACCTATGACGGTGTGATGAACAAATTAACCTTAGGTAATGGTAACTTAATACGCCAAGCCAGTAGCTTTGTTGATTTAGGTATTAAAGTTAAAAAAACGCTACCCAAAAGTATCACCGAACAAGCCGGCCTTGCTATTGATGAAATCGATCCACTCTTACCAGATTAAGAATTACCCAAATCGGTAAAATAAAAAAAAGGCACTTAAATAAGTTAAGCGCCTTTTGAGGGGTGACGACGAAGAGAACACAACATCAAGATAATATATAGCAGTTGTTATGCCAATAATTAAGAAGTCTTTATTTTCCAAACATCACAACTAAAAGACAGTCTGTTTACTTTATATTCATCATCAATATCTGCTCCATTCGAGAGCAAACAAAGCTATCTGCGCACCTTTATTGTGCAAACTAACCGCCTTGCTGTTTAGGTCGGTAACCCCATCTACTAAAATATTGCTTGCTTAGAGACGCCTCCCGCCTGTTCTTTTACTAACTTAGGCACTAAATAACCTGGCAATAAGGATTGCATCTCGGCAATAAGTGCTATAGCAGCAGATTCTGGCACATCAAAATGTCCAGTACCCGTGGCCTTATCTAATAGATGCAGGTAATAAGGAATAACGCCATTGCTAAATAGTTTTTCACTCAAAGCACCTAAGACGGCAGCATTATCATTAACGCCTTGTAATAATACCGATTGATTAAATACCGTGATGCCATTCGCTCTAAGGCTTAAAAAAGCTGCTATGACGCCGGCACTGATTTCATTGGCGTGATTACAATGCACTACTAATACCATGGTTTTGGTGCTTAGTTTTAAGGTATTAATAAATGCTGAGCTTATACGTGCAGGCAAGACTATCGGTAAGCGACTATGAATTCGAATACGCTTAATATGCTTAATAGCATTGAGTTGCTCTAATAATTTACCTAAGCGCTGATCGCTTAGTAGCAGAGGATCACCACCACTTAAGATGACCTCGGTAATATCAGTATGATCTTGAATATATCGCATGGCCTCACTTTCTGCTTGTTTACTCAGTTGTAAATCCGCATAAGGGAAATTACGGCGAAAACAATAGCGGCAATTAATGGCGCAGCTACCAGTGTTGATAAGTAAAACTCGACCATGATATTTGTGTAAAACACCAGTCAACGGTGCTGAGGCTAAATCACCTACGGGATCATTATTAAATCCAGGGTAAGTCACTAACTCATCATTAATCGGCAAGACTTGCCGTAATAAGGGATCATTTGGATTGCCTTTTTCCATGCAGTCGGCAAAGCCTACAGGAACCCGCAAAGGAAAATTTTTAGTCGCTGCCACAGAAACCGGTAAGTCTTTATGCGATAGGCTCAGATAACGACATAAGTCCTCAATATTACTAAATGCATCGGCCAATTGTTGTTGCCAGTTTTTAGCAATGTACAGGTTTTCATTAGGTAGATCTGACATGTGTTGTTTATTTTAAAGTTTCTATCGATAGTAGCCTCTATTATAATGCTCAAGTTTTGTATTGTTTGTAATCTTGAGGGTAAAAATGGCCAGTTATAGCACCAATGAATTTAAAGCCGGGTTAAAAGTCATGTTAGATAGTGACCCTTGTGCCATTATCGAAAATGAATTTGTTAAGCCAGGTAAAGGCCAAGCCTTTAATCGGGTGAAAATTCGTAACCTTAAAACAGGCCGAGTGATTGAACGTACTTTTAAATCAGGTGACTCGCTTGAAGCTGCTGATGTCGTTGATGTTGCTATGCAATATCTTTATAACGATGGTGATTTTAGACACTTTATGGTGCCCGATACTTTTGAGCAATATCAGTGTAATGACAAATCTGTGGGTGATGCCAGCAAATGGCTGAAAGACCAAGATATCTGCACAGTCACCTTATGGAATGATTCTCCCTTATCAGTCACACCTGGTAACTTTGTTGAGTTAGCAATCGTTGAAACTGATCCAGGCGTTCGTGGCGACACCTCAGGCGGAGGCGGAAAACCAGCAGTCTTAGAAACAGGTGCAGTCGTTAGAGTTCCGTTATTTGTACAATTAGGTGAAGTGATTAAAGTAGATACACGCACCGGTGAATATATCTCTCGCGTTAAAGAATAGTGGGCTACCGACTTAAGACGGAGCGAGACTGTAGCGTAATTTTCACTCTCTGCGCTCATCTTTATATACACACTCTAAATGCTGGTCATTCCGACATGGACTCTCGGAATCTAGACTGCAAGGACTTATAAAGATGACCATCCATGGCACTGGATACCGACGTCCCTGCCGGTATGATGGGTTACTTGTGTGTATCCCAATGAGCGAGGAACTTGAAAACAATAGACTCTTGACACTGCACCCTCTTAAGTTGATTACCGAATAATGCAAGATGAATGGCAACCCAGTTGTTCTATTGAATTACTGCACTTAAGAGCCCAAGTTCTAGCAGAAATAAGAGCGTTTTTTTCAGCCCGTTCAGTTATTGAAGTAGAAACGCCTTTACTAAGTTGTAGCAGCGGAACAGACCCTCAATTAGATTTTTTTACGTCTGATTATCACTCATATCCGCTGCACCAAACGCTATATCTGCAAACATCACCTGAATTTGCAATGAAACGTTTATTAGCTGCGGGTTGTGGCTCTATTTATCAGATCTGCAAAGCCTTTCGAAATGGCGAATCTGGTCGCTTTCATAATCCAGAATTTACTATTCTGGAATGGTACCGCGTTGATTATAATTTAACGCAGTTAATGGATGAAGTTGCTGAATTAATAACCCTATTGTTCAACGGTCGAATACAACTAATGTCAACGCAACGTATAAGCTATCAAGATCTATTTGATAGCTATACCGGTCTAGACCCTTTGCAATTTTGTTATGAAGATTACTGCGCTTATGCCCTAAAGTCTCAGTCACCCGAAGCCATAGAACTTTGCAAAACTGACCACAATGCTTGGTTAGATTTTATTTTTAGCCACCACATTCAGTCATTCTTGGGTAATAATTCCTTATGTATGGTTTACGGTTACCCTGCTTGCCAGTCTTCATTAGCACGGATTAATAAAGACAACTCAAAAGTGACAGATCGTGTTGAAATTTTCATAAACGGCATTGAATTAGGCAATGGTTATTATGAATTGGCTGATGCACAAGAACAAAATCAACGCTTTGACGAAGAAATTTTACTTAGGCAACAAAACAACCGGCCTAGCATAACTAAAAACACCCAACTCATTGCCGCACTAAAATCTGGGCTTCCTGAGTGCTCAGGAATTGCCATAGGTTTGGATCGACTATTGATGATATTAACTAAAAATAACAGCATCGATGATGTAATTGCTTTTTCGATAATGCGTTCTTAAGATAATTCAACTTTTGTTGTGTTATAATTTTTTTCTTTTTAATCTTTTAATTCTTGCCGTTTTATTTTTAGCCGCCTAAATGAATCAAAAATTTTTCACTTGCATACTATTATTGGGCCTACTTGTTTCAAGTGCAGCTAAAGGTGATGAAGAATTCGTTGTAAAGGATATTAAAGTCAAAGGCCTACAACGCATCTCTTTGGGAACTGTTTATAGCTATCTGCCCGTCAATGTCGGCGCAAAATTTTCTCTAGATAATGTAGCACCCTCGATTAAGGCATTATTTAAAACAGGCTTTTTCAAAGATGTCTCCATGGAAAGAGAGGGTTCAACATTAATTATTAATGTCGTAGAACGCCCCTCCATTGCTAAAATCGCTTTTGAAGGCAATAAAGATCTCAGTAAAGACGATCTAACGAAAGCTTTATCTAAAATTGGTCTAGCTGAAGGAAAAATATTTGATCGACAAATTTTGGATAAAGTTGAGCAAGAATTATCTAGGCAATATCTTAGTCATGGAAAATATAGCTTAAGAATAAAAACTGAAGTCACTAATCTATCTCGAAATCGCGTTAACATTGATATTAAAATCTCTGAAGGTAGAGTCACTAAAATAAAACAGATTAATATCGTCGGCAATACTGCCTTTGACGACAAAATGTTAATGAAGAACTTTGAGTTAAGTACCTCTAATTTAATATCGTTCTACACAAAAGATGACCAATATTCTAAGCAAAAACTACAAGGTGACTTAGAATCTCTAAGGTCTTATTATTTAGATCGTGGTTATATTAACTTTTCCATTGAATCAACACAGGTTGCCATTACCCCTGATAAAAAAGACATTTATGTCACTATCAATGTTAAAGAAGGTGATATTTACAAGCTGTCTAAGGTCAAGTTAGCGGGGAATTTAGTCGTAGCGCCTGACCAGCTCATTAAATTAGTCAGCGTCGGCCCCGAAGAAACCTTCTCCAGAAAAAATGCAACCGAAACATCAAAAGCCATCCAAGACCGTTTAGGGGACGAAGGCTATGCCTTTGCCAACGTCAATATGGTTCCCGAAATCAACGAAGCTCAAAAAACCGTCGACATGACTTTCTTTGTCGATCCTGGCAAACGAGTTTATGTACACCGCATTAATTTTCGTGGCAATTCTAAAACTCGCGATGAGGTACTGCGACGAGAAATGCGCCAAATGGAAGCTAGCTGGGCTTCAAGCTCTAAAATTGAACGCTCTAAAACCCGTCTTGAACGCTTAGGTTACTTTTCATCTACTAATGTAGAAACACCACCTGTAGTAGGCACCCCAGACCAAATTGATGTCAATTATAAAGTCGAAGAAAAAGCCTCGGGTAACTTATCGGCTGGTGTTGGTTTTTCACAGGTACAAGGTATCGTGTTGAATGCCAACATTGCACAAGACAATATCTTCGGTTCTGGCAAGCGCGTAAATGTGGCATTTAATAATAGTACCTATATGCGTAGCTATCAATTTGGCTTTAATAATCCTTACTTTACACCCGATGGCGTCAGTCAAGGTTACAACCTTGGCTGGACGACCAGAAACTCGGGCGCCATCAATGTTGCCAATTATAATTCTAATATCGCCAATGCCAGCACCAGCTTTGGCTTACCTATCAATGAAACGGATTATTTGTTGTTTACCACTGAGGTAAAACATACGGCATTATCAGCAACTACGTATTCATCTTCTCAAATTACCGACTTTATCAATAATGTAGGTAGTAATTTTATGACCTATAGCCAAGGTGTTAACTGGACACATAATACCCTTAATAAAGCCATATTCCCTACTTCAGGCATACAGCATAGGATCTCTGCTGTTGCTATGATTCCAGGTAGTGATATAGATTATTACAAGGTAGGTTACCGTCAACAACGTTATTATCCTCTCGCTAAAGATTTTGTATTTAAATTAAATGGTGAAATAGGTTATGGTGGCGGCTATATGGGTACTAATGGCTTACCCTTCTTTGATAATTATTTTGGCGGCGGCAATGGCTCAGTTCGCGGCTATAGAAATAATTCATTAGGACCTAGAGATTCAAACGGATACCCTATTGGTGGAGCGACCAAACTCATTGGCAATGCAGAAGTATTTTTTCCTGTGCCATTTCTATCAGAAACCAAATCAGTCCGAATGGGGACCTTTTTTGACGCAGGACAAATTAGCAATAGCCTTTCTACAAATGACCTAAAATATTCTGCCGGTGTTTCTGGCGAATGGTTATCTCCTTTTGGTGCTTTATCCGTCAGTGCTGCTTACCCACTCAATGTTGGTTATTACAGCTATACTCCGGTAGGGGGTGTTCTCACCACCCAAAAAGATCAAACACAGTTTTTTCAATTTAATTTTGGTCAAAATTTCTAAGAAGAAATTTGGTTTAATAAGATTAAGCCCTTATAATTTAACGAAATATACTATACCTTTTTATTATTATTATTTTATTTAACTGTCATCGGAGATTTATATAACAATGAAAACAAAAACTGCTTTATTTCTAGGCTTAATGTGTGCAACTAATGTAAGTTTTGCTGACTTAAAAGTGGGTGTTATCAATATGAATTTAGTATTGGAACAAGCGCCTCAAATGGAAAAAGCTAAAAAACGCTTTGATCAAAAATTTGGGCCTAGAGGCAAAATACTGGAATCTCAACAAAAAGAACTACAAACTCTAGAAGAAAAGTTGAACAAAGATGCTTCCGTCATGAGTGAAGCTGAAAAACAAAAAGCCGGTAAAGACTTTCAAAATAGAATTAGAGATTTCAAAAAAACTGAGCAAGAATTTAAAGAAGACATTAATGCTAACCGCAATGAAGAACTAGGCAAATTACAGCGTAAAATCGGTGAAGTGGCTAGCGGTATAGCTAAAGATGAAGAATATGACTTACTGCTTTTATCTGATGTTGTAGTCTACAAAAAAGAACAGTTTGATATAACAACTCAAGTTGTAAAAAAACTGTCTACTATTCCTGAATAAATCAAAGTCTCTGTACTTAAACACATAATCTAACCCTTAAGAAGCACTCTATTCATGTCTATTACTTTAGATATCTTACAAATACAAGCATTCTTGCCTCATCGATACCCCTTTCTATTGATTGACAAGGTGATTGAGTGCGAACCTGGCGTAAGGTTGTTAGGAGTGAAAAATGTCACTTATAACGAACCTTTTTTCCAGGGGCATTTCCCACAAAAGCCTATTATGCCGGGCGTTCTTATATTAGAAGCCTTGGCTCAATCAACGGGGCTTTTAGCTTCTGAAACAGCAGGTGATGAATTAATCGGCATGATCTACTACTTAGTGGGTATAGATAAGGCCAAATTTAAACGCCCTGTAGTACCTGGCGATCAACTTATGCTGGAAGCAAAATTCATCAAAAGCAAACGTAATATTTGGGCTTTTGAGTGCCGCGCAGAAGTTGACGGTGAGTTTGTTGCTAGCGCAGAAATCAGATGCGCGGCCGTGGTAAATTGAGTTTGATACATCCAACAGCCATAATTGATAGCCATGCTGAATTAGCCAATGATGTCACTGTTGGTGCTTTTTCAGTCATCGGAGCTGATGTAAAAATTGAATCCGGTACGGTGATAGGTCCTCATGTAGTTATAAAAGGACCTACTTCCATTGGTAAAGATAATCGTATCTATCAATTCACCTCCATCGGTGAAGACCCGCAAGATAAAAAGTATGCAGCAGAAATTACACGACTAGAAATTGGCGATAGAAATACTATTCGCGAATTTACCTCTATGCATAGAGGGACTCTTCAGGACCAAGGTGTAACTAAAATAGGTGATGATAATTTATTCATGGCCTACACGCATGTCGCACATGATTGCGTTATTGGTAATCATGTCATTATGGCAAATGGAGCCTCATTAGCAGGACATGTACAACTGAATAATCATGCTATTTTGGGGGGCTTTACTTTGGTCCACCAATTCACCCAAATAGGCCAGTTTAGCTTTGCGGCAATGGGCAGTGCCATAACCCAAGACATCCCGCCTTTTATTATGGTCGGTGGCAAGCCAACTAGGCCTCACGGTATTAATTCGGTCGGCATGGAGCGTAATGGCATTTCGGTAGAAGATATTAGATTAATCAGAAATGCTTACAAAATCATCTATAAGATGAATTTGCGCTTAGAAGATGCCATTATCCAAATGGAAGAACTGGCGGGAAACAGCAGTGAGCTGTTAAATATGATTAGTTTTTTACGTAATGTACGTAGAGGCATACTACGCTAGATTAAAGTTTTATAAGAACCGGTTTTTTAGCCTTTACGTCATAAATCCTGTTGCCATGAATAACCGACAACAACACCTTCCCAATAAAATTCATTTGATGGCCGGTATAGATGAAGCTGGACGCGGACCACTAGCAGGGCCTGTAGTAGCGGCGGCTGTTATTCTTGACCCACAACAGCCCATTGATGGCCTAGCTGACTCAAAAAAACTGAGCAAACTTAAGCGGGAAAGCCTTTCTAAGCTTATTAGGTCGCATGCTCTAAGCTGGTCTATAGCTCTTGCAAGCGTCGAAGAGATTGATGAGCTCAATATCTTACAAGCAACCCTACTTGCTATGCAGCGTGCAGTTAATGGACTGCATATTCAGCCAGATGAAGCCTTAGTCGATGGTAACCAAACGCCTAAGCTATTAATGCCCACGCTAGCCATTATAAAAGGCGATAGTAAGATACCGGCTATCAGCGCTGCTTCAATTATTGCAAAAGTTGAGCGTGACAGCCTGATGCTTAATTATCATCAACTGCACCCCCATTATTCGTTCCATTTACATCAAGGTTACGGAACTAAGCTACATTTAGCCGAAATAGCTGAGTTCGGTTTTTTAGAGATACACAGAAAATCCTTTAATCCGCTAAGAACCCTACTAAGCCAACAAAAGGACTGATAAAACTGCACAATAGTATGCTGTTTTGTAGGGTGGATAAACGCTAGAGACTGTGAAAGTATTCTTTTTATTTCCCCCTCTTTAGCAAAGAGGGGCTAGGGGAGATTTGGTCTATTAAAAATAATCATTAAATATTAGTAGCCTATAATTTTAAAAAATCCCCCTCAGTCCCCCTTTTACAAAGGGGGAAGCTAAAATCATAATACTTTCACAGTCTCGCTAGTGCATCCACCTGTTATCGTAACAATCGCCTTGAATATAAAATCGCGCACAACAACATGTCTAGATCAAGAACGTTTGGTGGATGCGCCATGCTTATCCACCCTACAAAATTTGTGTATAACGATGAGCGCGGAGCGTGGGAACGATGTACTTTTACACTGTCCCGGCTTAAGTTGGTAGCCGGCTGTGATGAGCTACGAATCCCAGCATTTAGAACTGG
>CAIVGC010000388.1 GCA_903905335.1 uncultured Methylococcaceae bacterium | reverse complement strand
TTATTTAGGAAAGATGTCTACTAATTGTACAGCAGGGTATGAATCGTCATAAAATAAACGTTACCTCAGTTCAGAAGAGCTTAAAAAAGCTTTAAATACAGCATAGCTTTCAATAGTCTTGTTATCTTTTTTCTTATGGAAGATTCTTGACCACAAATCGGACTTTTTAGTCTCACAGACTTCTTTTAATGCCTTTTGCTCGACTCTTATCAACTTGATTTTGCATTTCTTTATACAGAACTTCTTCTTAATGCCACCGCTTTTAGAACAAATATCATCGCATGACACGAGTGTCGCTTTTTGCTCTACTGGATTAATGCTGATGGTGCATGGCTCATATCATTCAACGGCCTTTATGGGTTAATATCTTGTCATCAATTTGTCACATTTGTTAGGTAAGGTGGGCCTTACAAAGACATCATGAGTTATATGGTAATTAGCTATGCCTTCGGACACTCAAAAAGATATTCCAGAATCCTGCGATGCTACCTTGAAACAAATTCTTGCCGAGGTCATTGAGTTACGTCAAGAAATTAAAATTAAAGCTAATCAGCGCTTACAAAAACACCCATACCACAATCATTCAAGTGACTTTTCAGACAGCGCTTACAATCTTGCTCACTATCTTGCCATGCGGCAGTTTGATTTACGCCATTTACAAGATCGTTTGTCCCATGCCAGTTTAACGTCATTGGGCAGAGCGGAAGGCTCGGTATTATCGACTTTAGACTCGTTAATCGACATATTGAAGCGGGCAACAGACCCACAGTATTTATCGAACGAGAATTGCCGTATATTTTGCTATGCACAAGGCCAGCAGTTGCTAGAGCAGCATACTATGGAATTATTTGGCCCCTTTCGTAAACACGGTAGGGCGCATATTATGGTAACCCTGCCTAGCGAAGCCTCTTGGGATTATGTACTAGTAAAATCAATGCTTGAAAAGGGTATGAGCTGTGCACGTATCAATTGTGCGCATGATGATCCAACTATCTGGCAGGAGATGATAAACAATATTCGTCAGGCTGAAACAGAGCTTAATCGTTCCTGCCGCATTCTTATGGATCTTGCTGGACATAAAATTCGCACTAGCAACATTACACTAGGACCCTCAATACATCACCTTCGTGTAAAAAAAGATCGTACTGGCAAAATTGTAGCCCCAGCTCATCTTATTTTAACGGCCGACTATGAGTCCTACCCTCTAGATAATTCATTATTCAGGGTATCTATCCCAAAATCACTGCATAAAAAATTGAAGCCTGGTGTTTCTTTAGCGTTTATTGATAAGCAACATAAACAACGTAGTTTAAAAGTAGAGCATGCACTTTCCGATACGGACTGGTTAGTCAGTTGTGACAAATCAGCTTATCTTGTTTCTGGTTGCAGTTTAACGCTGACTCTGTATCAAAAAAAGACTACCCATAAAAAGATCATTGAAAAGTTTACTTTAGGAGAGTTTGCTGGCGAACCCTTGGATATTCAAGTCCATAAAAATAATGCGCTGTTATTAACCCCCAGCAATATAGACGGCAAACCTGCTGAATATAAAGACGGGATTTTAATACACCCCGCTCAAATTGGTTGTACGCTATCTTCGGCCTTAGAAAAACTCAGCATAGGGCAACCCGTGTGGATTGATGACGGTAAGATAGAGGTGCAGTCGTTGAAGTTCTCACTGAGCAGGGTGTATTGTTACGCATAACAGAAGCAAAAATGGGCGGCGTACATATAAAAAGTGACAAAGGCATTAATTTTCCAGAAGCTAAATTGAATTTACCGCCACTCACCGAGAAAGATTTAAAAGACTTAGATTTTGTTTGTGATCATGCCGATTTGGTTGGGTTCTCATTTATAGAAACGCTGACGGATATTGAACAATTGATGAAGGAACTTGCACAACGGAATAAGTCAGAATTACCTATCATCGCCAAAATTGAAACCAATCGTGCCGTCAAAAATCTTCCCGATATTATCTTAGGGACTATCGATCGTCATAAGCTAGGCATCATGATTGCCAGAGGTGATTTAGCCGTAGAATTAGGTAGCGCTAGGCTCGCTGAAATTCAGGAAGAGCTACTGTGGTTATGTGAAGCGGCTCATGTCCCTGTCATCTGGGCAACCCAAGTACTTGAGTCTATCGCCAAACAAGGCAGTCGCTCTAGAGCCGAATTTACAGATGCTGCTATGGCAGTTAGGGCTGAATGCGTCATGCTAAATAAAGGCCCCTACATACTTGATGCAATAGTCGCTCTGGTGGATGTTATGATACGCATGCAGGAACATCAACGGAAAAAATTTTCTCGCTTAAGAGCCTTACATTGGTAATTAAATTCATGTTCAAAATAAAGAGGGACAGGCCACAGCTTATACCCTTGTTCACTCTTAGCTAAAGCGTTTACCAGACCTCACAAGCAATTATAGGGTCTATTTGTCGCTTGCTAGACCTCTTAAGACAATAATAGGGTCTGTTTGTCGCTTGCTAGACCCATTAAGACAATAATAGGGTCTGTTTGTCGCTTACTAGACCCATTAAGACAATAA
>CAIVGC010000387.1 GCA_903905335.1 uncultured Methylococcaceae bacterium | reverse complement strand
TAACTTGTCAGTGACTTGTTGCTCGACTTCTTGAGCACTCGCGCCTGGCCAAGTGGTATGCACCAACATGACTTTAAAAGTAAAAGGAGGATCTTCAGACTGACCTAATTTAGTATAAGAAAACAAGCCAGTAATAGTCAGCATTAACATCAAATACAACACTAAGACCTGATGTTTTAGCGCCCAATCTGACATATTAAAGCGAGGACTGGAGATGGCTTCTTTACTCATGGAGCCATCTCAACGATGGGCTTAACCACTTGATCTTTAATTAACGTATGCACGCCAGCAATAGCAACCTTTTCGCCGACTTGCAGACCTGCTTTTATTAACACCCCTGCTTCTGTAAAGGGCCCCATGATAACCTCGCGTGGCTGTGCTTTATTGTTATCATCAATAACCCAGACGACACACTTATTATTGATTTCGGTTAGTGCGCGACTGGGTATAAGAAAGCCAGAAATGGCTAAGGGGTCAACATTAAAATGCACCCCTGCAGTCATACCCAACTTAATGGCAGCATCGGCATGATTAATGGTGATACGTACATTAAAGGCGCGGGTTGCAGCATCTGCAATAGGAGAAATCTCCCTAACCACGCCCGTATAAGTTTCCGTCTGATTGGTCCATAACCTGACCATGACCTGAGCATTCAATTTAACCTCAGACATACGTGATTCTGGAACTGCAATCGAAACATCGGTCGCTTGGGTATCAGCAATCGTTACTATAACATCACCGGTCTGTATCACTTGACCCGGTTCTGCATGAATCATGGTAACAACGCCATCACGATCTGAGCTTAGATTAACGTACTGCATTTGATTTTCTGTGACCTGCGCTTGCGCCTTCACTTGAGCAAGCTTAGAACTAGCGGTTATATATTGAGCTTCTTTGATATCTAAGGCTGACGCTGATATAAATTTTTTAGTAAACAACTGACGCTGACGATTGAGCTCTGCCAACGCTAAGTTTTTATCAGCCTCTGCAGCACTCACAGCGGCTAGGGCTGCGGTTACGTTTAAGTGATTATCAAGTGAGTCTAGGTACGCTAATACCTGCCCTTTCTTAACCAAGGTTCCGACGTCTACATTACGTTTAGTTATTTTGCCATCCACTCTAAAGCCTTGACTCGATTCATAACGAGGACGCACTTCACCGACTAAAATCATGCCCTGTGCGGAAGTTTTTTCACCGACCACAGTTACCAGGGCTGGTCGAGGTGGCACTTCAGCCGGCGGTGGCTTGCTACAATCACTTAACAGCACTATTAATAAGCATCCTATGAGTATTTTTTTCATAAACGTTTCGGGTAAAGGATTTTGGTGAGTATAGTTAACGCTGCATCACGTTAAGAGTTGGATTATTGAACGAGTTGCTGATTGATATCAACTAAATCACTTTCTGCAACCACGCCTGAAACGGTTTTTAAGCGAATAATATTAACTAAATAACTAGTACGCGCTTGCAGTAAATCACGCTTGGCACTAAATAATTGTTGTTGCGCATTGAGCACATCAACACTGGTGCGTAAACCAACATCGTAACTCACATGCGTAGAGTCTAACTGACTTTGACTACTGACTAAAGCTTGCTCGTAAGCTTTCACCTGAGCAATGCTGGTACTTAAGTTTAAATAAGCCCGTTGCGTCTCTTGACTCATTTGTCTCTTAGCAATATCTACATCATTGATTGCTTTTTGTTTATTTAACACCGCTTGCCGAACGCGCGAACTCGTAGCGCCACCTTGATAGAGAGGCACTTGTAATTGCAAACCCACACTACCACTCTTAATATCACTACCAAAACCGTAATAACTGCCACTCGCATAACTATCAGAGACACTGGCAACGGCGTCCAACGTAGGCAAATGACCAGCATTGGCATACTCTATGGCCTGCTCGGACAATTTGACGCTATCTTGATGGATTTGTATGTTCAGATCATTTTCTGCGGCAACCTCCAACCATTTATCCATACTTTGTTCTAAGGCATGGGTTTTTAGCATGGCATTCATTGGAGCTAAAGACTGTGGCATTTCACCGGTAATGGCTTGGATTGCTTGTTGAGCAATCTGATGATCATTAATGGCGGCAAACTCTTGCGCGACGACTAAATCATAACGAGCTTGGGCTTCATTCACATCATTACTGGTATTGGTACCGGCATCAAAATTGGCTTTAGCTTGTTCTAACTGACTTAGTATCGCTACTTTTTGCGCCGCTAATAATTCCATTTTATCTTGGCTGAGTAACACATCAAAATATGCTGAGGTCGTACGTAATAGTAAGGTTTGCTGAGTTAAATACAACTGCTTATCGGCTAAGCTGACTTGAGTTTTTGCCTGTTCTAACTCTACTAAATTTTGTTTTCTATAAATCGGTTGACGGGCTTCAACACCATATTGATAAGCTGAAAAAGATTGCCCACCACCCGGAAAGGGGAAGCCCGCACCTACACCTTTATAGGCAATATCGGTATGCGTAATTGCTGTGCCGGCATTAAAATTGACCACGGGTCTATAAAGCGCCTTACCCTGCTGGATAATTTCTTGGGTCGCTTGATTAGCCATTAAGGCCGATGCCAGAGTAGCGTCATGGGCTAAAGCCAAATTATATATATCAAGCAGCGATTGCGGCTTGTTTTCAGCATCAGCACTGAGCGGTAAAGTGCAAAGAGTTGATATCAGTAAAAAAGATAGCTTTAGCATATAAGTTTTAACATAGGAGTAAAGCATTTAGTCATCATTAACCCTTGCCTCAGGAGTTTAGGGTATCTACACAAGTAAAAATCACGTCATTCCGGCAGGGAGAGCGCAGCGAGGGTTGACCAGAATCAAGTTAACTTCATATCGCTGAAATTTGATTTGTGTAACCTAATATTGCCATCCATGACAACTGGATCCGGGCAATCCCTGCCGGGATGACGATTTAGGTAGATACCTATATCTCAGGGGCTTAGGGCTAAATATAAATAACTAATGACTTAGATTTAATCTGGCATTACTGCCTACTGTCACTGTAAGGCGATCATTGTCAACTGGAGCACTGTAACTGTCAACTATAGTAAAGCATGCGCCTGAAATAATATTACAATGAAAACACATACTTTAGTAATTGATGATAACGTACTGGCTATTAAACCATTTCCATCAAATCTTACCAGTGAAAATTCTTCCCAATATCCAGCGTCTTCGATTCATTTGTTTTTGGTTTAGAGGTAAAAATGAAACAAATTATACTAGAAATAGACGATACGACAGAAACCAGAGTTATCAAGGCGGCTAAAACAGGGGGAATTACTGCCCAGCAATGGTTAAAGAACAACTAATATTGATGATATAAAATACTAACTAACAAAATGGCACCATAAATTATTACGAAAAAGGTCTAAAATAAAGCATTGTAGAGCCTGACTTAGTTCATTCACCTATTGAATATCAACCTTATCAATAAATTATTGATAAGGTTGATGCATGTTTAAACCTGCTAACGTCCATTCAAGATCATTATTCCAACTATTTTTAATCATCTCTAAAACGTTCTAGTTAAGCTAACAATTTTATTTAGGGTTTGACGATATCAGTGTTTATCTATATTATTGCAAAGTTATGTTAGATAGATTACCTGAATATATAGACCCTGTGCACTTAGCTGATAAGCGTGGTGAATTAAAAGGTCAAATACCCATATTAAGTCTGGATCGCTTAGCTGATTTTTTAGCTGACGACAAAGGAGCGGTATCTATTGATCTTTTTTTTAGTAGAGAAGGTCACATACCTATAGCCGAAGGAGATATAACGGCTAATTTGGAACTTATTTGTCAAAACTGCCTAGCAGCTGTTACTTGGCCTATAAATTCCCATATAAAACTGGGTATGGTTAAGACTATAGATCAAGCGAATAGATTGCCGGAAGAGTATGAGCCTTTAATGATTGTTGAAGATAAAGTCCTTCTTAAGAATATCATTGAAGATGAGCTTTTACTGTTGCTACCGTCTTTTCCAAAGCATGATAATAACTGCCTTATCCCACAGACTAGCCATAATGGCACTGACATATTTTTGACTGATGAACAGTCATCCCCTAAAAAAAACCCTTTTGCAATTTTAGCTACACTTAAAAAAACTGGAGAACAATAATGGCCGTACAGAAAAGTAAAGTATCGCGTTCAAGACGTGGTCAACGTCGCTCACATGACGCATTAACAAGCAAAGCATTATCTCAAGACGCTACTACTGGTGAGATGCACTTACGTCATCACGTAACTCCTGAAGGTTATTTTAAAGGCCGTTTAATCGTCGCTAAAGCAAACAACAACGAAGATTAAAATCCTTCCCCTCTGGAATGATGCTGTGCCGAGCCATCATGGCTCGGCTTACCTCAATGTGTGCGGAGTTAGTCGTCAGCGTGAGTTTAACAATTTCAATAGATGCAATGGGCGGCGATTATGGCCCTCAAGTCACTATTCCTGCATCATTGGATTGTTTAAAAAACAATCCAGACTTAAAGCTAATTTTAGTAGGTGATGAAGCAATAATTAAACAATTATTGCTTCATCACCCACAGCACCATCAAGATCGCTTAACCATTCATCACGCCTCTCAGTGCGTAGCTATGGATGAGTCGCCCTCTAAAGCCTTAAGAAACAAAAAAGACTCTTCAATGCGGGTTGCCATCAATCTTGTTCGTGATGGCCATGCAGACGCTTGCGTGAGCGCTGGCAATACCGGTGCTTTAATGGCAACCGCTAGGTTTGTTTTAAAAATGATGCCAGGCATTGATCGACCTGCAATTATCTCCACCCTACCTTCTACCCTTGGCCACACCCATGTGCTCGATTTAGGTGCCAATGTAGATTGCTCTGCTGAACATTTATTTCAATTTGCTATCATGGGCAATGAATTAGTAAAAGCCGTTGAGGGTTTAGAAAGCCCTAAAGTAGGTCTATTAAATATAGGCGAAGAAGACATGAAAGGTAATGAGCAAGTCAAATCTGCTGCTAAATTACTTGAAAAATCAGGACTTAATTATATAGGCTATGTAGAAGGCAATTCCTTAAATGCTGGAAACATTAAAGTTGACCTTATTGTAACTGACGGCTTTGTCGGCAATGTCGCACTTAAGTCTATTGAGGGGGCCGCGAAAATGATAGGTGTCACTCTAAAAGAGGCTTTCAGTAAAAACTTATTAACCAAACTGATCGCATTAATAGCCTATCCTGTACTTAAATCTTTTAAGAAACGTATAGATCCACGTCTTTACAATGGCGCTAGTTTTTTAGGCCTACAAGGCCTAGTCATTAAAAGCCATGGAGGCGCAGATAGACTTGCATTTAAAACAGCCATTCAACTCGCTGAAGTTGAGGTTAAAAATGATGTTATCAAAAAAATTAGCGAGCAAGTGGAAAAAGTTCTAGCCCTAAGAGAGACCGCATGACCAGTTATTCAAAAGTAATTGGCACAGGTGCCTACTTACCTTCAAACATTCGTACTAACGAACAAATATCTGAAACCGTTGATACATCGGATAGTTGGATTTACGAACGCACCGGCATTAAAAGCCGTCGAATTGCAGGACCGAACGAATCAGCCGCCAGCATGGCTGAGATCGCGGCTAGATTAGCACTTGAAGCTGCCGAGTGCGATCCGAACAGCATTGATTTAATCATTGTTGCTACAGGCACACCCGACCGTGTTTATCCAAGCACAGGCTGTTTATTACAACAACGCTTAGATATAAAAAACTGTGTCGCTTTTGATATTCAGGCTGCTTGCTCTGGCTCTATTTTTGCTTTGAGCATTGCCGATCAATATATTAAGTCTGGCGCGGCCAAAACTGTATTAGTTGTTGGCACTGAAATCTGTTCACGCATAGTGGACTGGAGCGACAGAGGCACTTGTATTTTATTTGGGGATGGCGCCGGTGCTGTATTACTCCGCACCTCAAATGAAGCGGGCATCTTATCTACTCACATTCATTCTGACGGTGAGTATGAAGACTTACTCTACTGCCCTAATCCGCAAGTTGCCACAGAACTCAATCAGCATGAAGCCGGTGTAATTAACATGCGCGGCAATGAAGTTTTCAAAGTGGCCGTTAATACCCTAGGCAAGATTGTAGATGAAACCTTGGAAGCCAATAACATGGAAAAGTCTGATATAGACTGGCTAGTACCTCATCAAGCTAACATTCGCATTATCATGGCGACTGCAAAAAAATTAAAAATGTCTATGGACCAAGTTGTTGTTACGCTTGAAAACCAAGGCAATACCTCATCTGCTTCGGTACTTATCGCATTCAACGAGGCGGTTAGAGATGGCCGGATTCAACGCGGACAAATCGTCTTACTTGAAGCATTTGGCGCTGGGTTTACCTGGGGCTCTGCATTACTTAAATACTAACTTCGACGTATTCAATAATGAATCAAAATACTTACAATCTAGCATTTGTTTTTCCAGGACAGGGCTCTCAATCGGTAGGCATGCTATCTGATTTAGCAAATAACTATACTGAAATAAAACAAACCTTCGAGCGCGCATCTGATGCACTAGGTCTAGACTTATGGTCTATCGTTGCACAAGGCCCAGAAACTGATCTTAACCAAACACAAATTACCCAGCCCGCTATGCTTGCTGCTGGTGTCGCTGTTTGGGAGCTTTGGTGCAAACTAAGCCCTATTCGTCCCGAATGGATGGCGGGACATAGTCTTGGCGAATACACAGCACTAGTCTGTGCCGGTGCCATAGCCTTTGAGGACGCCATAAAGCTGGTATCAATAAGAGGCCGACTAATGCAAGAGTCTGTTCCTGCGGGAACAGGTGCTATGGCCGCTATATTAGGACTTGAGGATCATCAAGTAGTCACTATCTGTCATCAAGTCGAGAATAATGACGTAGTTTCTGCTGTCAACTTTAATGCACCTGGTCAAGTCGTTATTGCCGGCAATATCGCTGCTGTTGAAAGAGCTATGCAGGCCGCAAAGGACGCAGGGGCAAAACGAGCACTTTTATTACCCGTAAGCGTACCGTCTCATTGCGCATTAATGCAATCAGCTGCTGAAGAACTTGATAGCCATCTACAAGCCATAGTATTCAATACTGCAAAATCGACGCTTATTCATAATGTTGATGTCACTGTACATAGCGCACCCGAAGTCATTCGCAATGCCTTAAAAGAACAACTCTTTAAACCAGTCCGTTGGGTAGACACCCTTAAATTTATGCACGATCAAGGCGTCACTCGTTTTGTCGAATGCGGCCCCGGTAAAGTGCTACTCGGATTAAACAAACGCATCGTTAAAGAAGCAGAGCATATGGCACTATATGATTCAGAATCCTTAAACAAACTATTGGAACACCTTAATGACTAAACAAATTGCATTAATAACAGGTGCCAGTCGTGGCATTGGTAGAGCTATTGCCGAAAGATTAGCTGATGAAGGTTTTTTTGTAATAGGCACTGCAACATCCGACGCAGGAGCTGACAGCATTTCTTCTTATTTAGGTGAGAATGGCAAAGGCATGAAACTAAATGTTGCTGATTCTGAATCAGTTGCAGCAGTTATTAAAACCATCAATGATGATTTTGGCACGCCTGTTGTTTTAGTTAACAATGCCGGCATCACTCGAGATAACTTATTGATGCGCATGAAAGATGAAGAATGGGATGATATTATCAACACCAATCTAACGTCCGTATTTCGTATGAGTAAAGCAGTATTACGCGGCATGATGAAAATCAAAACCGGACGTATCATTAATATTTCGTCTGTCGTAGGCTCTACTGGGAACGCAGGCCAAGCAAACTACGCAGCAGCAAAAGCTGGAATGATTGGTTTTACCAAATCAATGGCTAAAGAAGTAGGTTCTCGCAACATAACAGTTAATACCGTAGCACCTGGTTTTATTGATACCGATATGACCCGGGAATTGAATGATGATATTAAAAATACCTTATTATCTTCAATCCCCTTGTCTCGTTTAGGCGAGGCTAAAGAAATTGCCCATGCTGTTGCATTTTTGGCTTCTGCCGGTGCTAGTTATATCAC
>CAIVGC010000386.1 GCA_903905335.1 uncultured Methylococcaceae bacterium | reverse complement strand
CGCATTGTGATCAATCCGGATTTTACCGACTTATATTATGTATTGGCTAAATGTAAGCAATCTTTTACCTACATAAGTAAGCTGGCAACCAATTTAAGACGAGACACTAAGCTTAATCGTTCAATTTTAGGCAGGGTTCTTCTAAGCACAGACAAAGGACGAAAGGCGAAGGGTTAAGTCTAGTACCTGTCACGCCTTAAGTTGCTAACCTCCTAGGCTTAGTCTTTCGCCCTGAACCTTTCGTCTGCGCTGAAGCTGTCCCGCTTTAAGTTGGTAGCCAGTAAGCTTTTATTTACAAAGTATACGCCAATGGTAATTAAACCTCATAATTATAGGAATAATTACCGAACTACATTCTGCCATTTAATCGCCATAAAGCTGCCTGTCGCGGTGGTCCGGTTTACGACCATTAATCACATAGCGCTTACTTGAAACAGCATGACAATAAGACTCCTCAAATTAATTTTAGGGGTTTGTTATGAAGCAAGATACCAATAATTAAAATAACCATCAAACACCATGGAGCAAGGGTAAATTAATTGCTCAGAAAGTACCTCGGAGATATGAGCAATTCGTATTCGTTTGCAGATGGCTAAAACACTCGAGAGTTGGCGTTGTGCAAATTAGCCATTGATAGTAAGTTATGCGGCTGCGAGCTCCTGAAATATCGGAACAAACCGTCATTGAGATATGGATTTAAGCTTCCCTAAACCGGACGCTCATGTAATAGAGGTAATCACGAAAGATATGGCTAAGAGTTATAAAGGATTATGAACATTGCTTTGTCAGTTGTTTTGATACTTAGTACTCAGTCGAAATTGAATGAGTACTAACGGCCCCAAGGAGACATTCATATGGAATTAATCTCCCCTAAACTGGTCAGTCATGACATGTTGTAGGCGAGCTACCCCTAGGCTATTCGGCGTGTGTTCGAGCGAACTAATACTAAGCCAATAATAATCATCGATAAAGTAGTTGGCTCGGGCACTGACACTACTGATAGGCTACCAAACAATCCATCCGTTCCGTTGTTGATACCCGCAGTGAAATATAGCTCATTTTTTGCACCGCCAGTTCCACCATTACCGAATGTAATCCCCTTTAGTCCATCTATTACAAGCGGATTACCGAAACCGTTAGCTAACACGCCACGAAAAACACCTGTAGTGGGATCGAATGCATTAATTCTACCGTCACCGAAATTTCCAACCAGTAAATCATTGCTAAAATCACCAAAATCAGATGGAGCAAGTGCAAAGCTCCAAGGTGAGTTAAGCGCACCGCCAGTAATCAGGCTCTGAAGAAGGTTTCCATTTGTATCGTATACATCCACATATCCTTTTCCAGCCCCTGCAAGCTCATTTTTTCCAGTAGAATCTTGCATAGCATAAGCAACAAAAAGTTTGCCACCTATGTTTTGAATATTAAAAGGGGCATAACCAACTGGTAGGGACGGATCTAAAAAACCACCGAGAACAACAGGTAAGTAATTGGCGCTAAAAACATCAATCTTGCCATCACTAAAGTTAGCTGCAAACAGTTCATTACTGTCTATTGTCAACCCTTTGTAAACAGCACCTGATGCAGAGTTATCAACCCTTAGTGCAGCGGAAGAAGTTAACGCACTGCGCCAACCTGAAATAGTGCCGTTTTCAGCGGCAAAAATGAATCGGTCCCCAAAAAAGCTAGAATTAGCATTAAAAACTTGACCAGTAGGATTTGGAGATGGGAGGGAGACTACTAGTGCTTGTGGTATTCCGCTGGAATTATACAGTGTACTTGTTCCAGTCCCGTTGTTCGAAATCCAAAATGTACCGGAAGGGGGTGAAGATATTCCCCAGGGATTAACTAGATTTGGGTCTAGGTAATCGGCAAGTCCTGAAATATCACTCACCAGGTTATGTTGGATATAACCCGCAAAAACGGGCGTGGTAATAAGTGTCATGGTAAACGATAACAAAACAATACGAAGGGCCTTGGGATAAATATCTCGTAGGCAATTGAAAATATGCATTATTTAATCTCCTGAAAAGTTTCGTGGTGTGTAATGAGTTAAATATTTTCTATTTGCCTTGATCATCTGTGTTTAGGTATCGCCTTGGCGTAGTCGCTATTTGGAAACTAAAGGCATGGATATCAAGGCAGGTAATAGAACTGATGTAATCTTTTCGACCAAAGTCATCTATTGTTAAGCAGTTTTTATACCGATTTTATAAACTACTATAATAAACATGACGTTGTAATAAGGGGCGGCACTAAAAAGAATTGCTGTGTAGGTGTTTTGAAAGCGGTGTGTAAAATTATCTGACACCTATACTAATTAGTCAGATTTAGTTGCGCCGGCATATTGCTTTAACTTATAACTCACGGCAGCGTAATCATTGAATTATCGGGTTAAATTGCTTTGGGCTAGTTGTAAAAAAAACTGACACAATCAATTTTGATCTGCGATACCAATACCTAAAATTAATTGTATTGAGATCCTCTAACTCCACCCTCTGCAATTGTCAAATTCTCGAGCTTCAATCAGCCATATTCATTTTCATAAAGCGACCTGTCGCGACCTAGGGTTAATCTAAAGCAAATCATTGCTAGTATCGCTGTCCTTTTGTTCAGATATAACGTCAATTAATGCATAAAGTTTTTCTTCTTCTTTTTCTGATGACAAGCTAATTGAAACCTCTGAAATATAAAATATCAGTCCTACCAGCATAAACAAGATAGACACTACAAAAACCAATACGCCAACGATTAATGCTTGCTGTATATACAAAGCTAATCCTATGATTAAACAACTAATCATAGTGCCAGTAATGCCTAATAATGTGCAAAAGAAAGCATTTTTTATTTTTAAAGCGCGGTGTTGAATGGATTCTATTTGTGATTGTAAAACTAAGACTTCTTTCTTTTTTCCTTCTGCGATCGCTAAATGTTTCTCTTTATGAAAGATTCGTAAGCGCGTTACTATGCCCATTAATCGTGTATTTATAGAAAGCACTAATAAACTCGCAGCAGAAATAAAAATTGCGGGCGCAACGAATGCTTGAAATATCTCTATACTATTCATGTTTTAAATTTAGCTCCTTACCCTGCTCATGTCGTTTTGAATTTATAGCCGCTTATTATGATTCTTACTAGAGTATACATTCGATTAGACAGATTGAGCCAAAATGCCTAAGTTAAAAACGCTCTACCTTGATGTTATTAATTTTTAGGTATGTCAAAATGTTAAAAAAGAAGAGACTTTGTTTCTATAACGTATCATAAGTCATGATTAATGATACGTTGAAACGATAGTGAAACATATTAAAGGCATATGTTTATTTTAAAAGGACTACAGGTTAATAAAATCAAGAGCTGTGTTATATGGCACAGGCTTTGCTGTATATTAATCATAACCAATCCACAACAAGAGACAACTCATGTTATTTAAGCAATTATTTGATCAAGAAACTTGGACTTACACTTATTTAATCGCCGATCCTGTTACAAAAGAGGCAGTATTGATTGATCCAGTTAATACTCATATAGAAGCCTATATTGCGATGCTAGATGCACAGAGTTTGCAGTTGAAATACACCTTAGAAACACATGTACATGCTGACCACATTACCGCCAGCGGCTTGTTGCGCCAACGTTTAGGCTCACAAACGGGTGTCAGCCAACTTTGCGGGGCAACAACAGCCGATATACAAATTCAAGATGGTGACGTCTTTGAATTTGCGGCCGGCGAACAGATTAAAGTGATTGCTACGCCAGGCCATACTTCTGGCAGTATTTCCTATTTGTGGCGTGATCGTCTATTTACTGGAGATTCACTTTTGATCGGCGGTTGTGGTCGTACTGATTTCCAAGGTGGAGATGCTGGCGCGCAATATGACTGTATCACTCAACGCTTGTTTACCTTGCCGGATGAAACTTTAGTTTATCCGGGGCACGATTACCAACAACGTTGGGTGAGTAGCATTATGCAAGAACGCACCACTAATCCACGTTTGGCAGGAAAATCGCGAGAACAGTTTATTGATATCATGAATAACCTTAACTTGCCTAAACCAAGGCTAATTGATGAAGCGGTGCCTGCTAATCGTTATTGTGGATTAGATGAAAATGAACGTCATGATGCGGTTGCTGTAAGAGGCGAGCGTCCTTTACGAAGCGCTACTAAAACCGAAGATCTAGTCACTTTGGCTAAACAACAAATTACTGAAATCGATGTTACTAAAACTAAACTACTAC
This sequence comes from uncultured Methylococcaceae bacterium, assembly GCA_903905335.1. Classification (GTDB taxonomy): domain Bacteria; phylum Pseudomonadota; class Gammaproteobacteria; order Methylococcales; family Methylomonadaceae; genus Methylobacter_C. Next base: position 7,651 of record CAIVGC010000386.1, on the reverse strand, counting down.
TAGCAGAATCAAATACTGTAATCATAGATACTCGTGAAGAAAGTGAATATGCAGCTGGGCATATAGAAGGCGCTCTATTGCTACCCCGTGGCGTACTGGAATTTAAAATAGCTACGATGCCTGAACTAGCCGACAAAAGTAAAAGCGTACTAATTTATTGCCGTACAGGAGGACGTTCTGCATTGGCAGCACAAACCCTGCAACAACTGGGTTACACTCATGTCCTGTCTATGGCAGGCGGTTTTGAAGCTTGGAAAAATGCATGAAGGTTGGGCTAACAGTTTTATCGTTAACCTAACAATATCGTGATCCTGTTGGGTTGCGAAAAAATGCAGCCCAACGCAACAAATAAAATAACTCCCAATAAAGAGAAGATTTATACATCTTCCATTAATAAAGCAAATAAGAGGAAATTATGACTACCCAACACCACACTTTACTTATCGTTGGTGGCGGCGCCGCTGGCGTTTCCGTTGCTAACAATATGCGTCGTGTAAACGCAAACATCGATATTGCTCTTATTGAGCCTTCAGAAAAGCATTATTACCAACCCGGCTTCACTATTATCGGTGGTGGTGCTTATACCATGAAAGAAACGACTCGCAATCAGGCCGATTTGATTCACTCCAGCGTGACTTGGGTTAAAGACTATGCTGAGACTTTTCAACCTGAAGAAAATACCCTTATTTTGCGTTCTGGCGACAAGCTCAGTTATGACTATCTAGTCGTCTGTCCTGGTTTACAACTCGATTGGCAAAAAATTGAAGGCTTAAAAGAAACACTGGGTAAGAATAATGTTTGTAGTAATTACTCGGCCGATACCGTCGAATACACTTGGGAATGCATAAAAAATCTGCAATCAGGAACGGCTTTATTCACTCAACCACCGATGCCGATTAAATGTGCCGGTGCGCCGCAAAAAATCATGTATCTAGCTGCGGATCGTTTTCGTAAAAAAGGTATTCTCGACAAAATGAACATTGAGTTCTGTAATGCGGGCCCAGTGTTATTTGGTATTCCATTTTTCGCTAAAGCTTTGCATAAAGTAGTGACCGGTTACGGCATTAAAACCAAGTTCAACCATAATTTAGTTATTATAGACGGCCCTGCTAAAACAGCAACCTTTGAAATTACGGATAGCGAAGGTAATAAGCAAAGGGTCACTAAAGCTTTTGATATGATCCATGTGACACCGCCACAAAGTGCGCCCGATTTTATTAAGAATAGCCCGTTAGCCAATTCTGCGGGCTGGGTGGATGTTAATGATAAAACTTTGCAACATCATAAATTCAGCAATATCTTTGGATTAGGCGATGCGACATCAACACCTAATGCAAAAACTGCCGCAGCGGTACGTAAACAAGTACCGGTATTAGTGGATAACATTCTGCATTTGATTAACAACCAGCCGCTAGCTGAAAAATATGATGGTTATGGCTCTTGTCCGTTAACGACCTCATTAAGTACAGTCATGCTGGCTGAGTTTGCCTATGGTGGCAAGATCACACCGTCTTTCCCGTTACTTGATCCTAGAAAAAATCTGTTTATTTGGTGGATAGGCAAAAAAATAGGTTTCCCTTGGATGTACTGGCATTTAATGCTTAAAGGTTATCGCATAGATATCCCGCATTTAGAAAGCTATGCCAAACGTTTTATAAAAGAAGATTAATTTAAGACGATAGGCTAAGGGTAAAAAATCCATCATTGTTCAGTTCCCCTCTTTAACAAAGAGGGGAATGAATACAAAAATCCTTATACCGTTCGCCTTTCACCCTTAGCCTTTTGTCTTTTTATGCCTAAATTAAAGCCTAGTCACACGCGCATAACACAACTATTTCCTATTAGTGATTGGTTAAAAACCTATACCCGTCATGACCTGAGTGATGATCTGTTTGCGGGTATTATTACGGCTATTCTTTTAGTTCCTCAAGGTATTGCTTATGCGATCCTAGCAGGCTTGCCGCCGCAATTAGGTTTATATGCCAGTATTCTGCCGCCGATACTTTATGCGTTATTGGGTACCAGTCGAACTCTATCGGTAGGGCCGGTTTCTATAGCTGCGATTATGATTGCCAGCTCGTTATCATCACCTGAAGTTAGTGCTTTGGCTCACCCTGTACAAAGTGCCTTACTGTTGTCGGCAGAAAGTGGCGTTATCATGCTAATCATGGCCTTGTTGCGTATGGGTAGTTTGGTTAATTTTATTAGCCATCCAGTTTTGGCTGGATTTACCAGTGGCGCAGCGCTGTTGATTATTGGGAATCAACTGCCATTGTTAGTCGGCTTAAAAACACCCTCTTGTGGTATCAATGTTGCTTGTTATAACCACTATTTTCATGACACAATAGCCAGCACTGTATTGTTAAGCCTTGCTGCCTTAGGTTTATTGTTATTTTTTGGTAAACCACTAGCGGCCACACTTAAAATACTGAAGGTGAATCGAGCGTTCATTTCCGCTCTTAGTAAATGTGGGCCTTTATTAACGGTGATATTAGCAACAGTCGCTGTTTATTATTTTAAATTAACAGATCTACATGTTGCAGTCGTTGGTAATGTCCCTAGCGGATTTCCAGAGCTCAGTATGAGTTTTATAAGCGATGTTCTTTCAGTAAACGGCTGGGGCAGGGCGAAACTGTTATTGCCGGACGCTGCCTTTATTGCCTTAATTGTCTATGTTGAAAGTGTTGCAATAGCTAAGGTTACTGCTAATCTGAGAGGAGAAAAAATCATTCCCAATCAGGAGTTGATTGCTTTGGGCGCAGCCAATATCGTTGCAGCAGTTTCTGGAGGTATGCCCGTCGCTGGCGGTTTTAGTCGGACGATGGTGAATTTTTCTGCGGGTGCACGAACTCAAATGGCTATGTTAATTGCTGCGGCGATTCTTAGTCTAGCCGTGATGTTCTTTAGTCCATGGTTTACTAACATACCAAAGTCCGCTTTGGCGGCTATTATTCTGGTCTCTATCATTCGCTTGGTGAAGATCAAACATATTGTCCATACTTGGCGATTTGATCGTGGTGATGGCATAGCCGAGCTTACTAGCTTATTGGCCGTTTTAATTTTAGGGATTGAGGAAGGTATAGTCTTAGGGATTATATTGACTATTGGCAGCCATTTACGCAAAGCCAGTCAGCCCCATATCGCAGTAGTCGGACGCATTCCCAATACTGAACATTTTCGGAATATTAAGCGCTATCAGGTAGAAACATGGCGTCATTTGTTATTGGTTCGAATTGACGAAAATCTAACCTTTACCAATATTGACTATATTGAAAATTATCTCGGCACTGAATTAAGGCGTCGACCTGATACTAAACATGTAGTGCTTATTTTTAATTCAGTCAGTGATATCGACACAACGGCCCTAGAAGCCTTGAAACAGTTTAATTATGGACTGCAAGTCCAAGACAAAACCTTGAATATAGCTGAAGCAAAAGGTCCAGTGATGGATAAGCTGGGAAAGACAGATTTCCAGCAACAATTAAAACCCGGCAAAATTTTCTTTCGTACTGAAGACGCTGTTAATGAACTCGGGTATATGGCCTAAGAACCAAGCAAATAATGTTTATAATTTATCGGAGGTTTTATGATTACTGAAAACGTGGTTGATCTATCACGTTGGCAGTTCGCTGCTACATCGTTGTATCATTTTTTATTTGTGCCGTTAACATTAGGTTTATCGTTTTTATTAGCGATTATGGAATCCACTTATGTGATGACCGGTAAAGAAATTTATAAGGATATGACCCAGTTCTGGGGGAAATTGTTCGGTATCAATTTTGCACTGGGCGTCACTACTGGCTTAACAATGGAATTTGAGTTCGGCATGAACTGGTCTTATTTTTCGCATTATGTAGGCGATGTCTTTGGGGCTCCTTTAGCCATTGAGGGCTTGATGGCTTTCTTTCTGGAATCGACCTTTGTCGGCCTGTTTTTCTTCGGCTGGGACAAATTAGGTAAAGGCCAGCATTTATTGATTACTTGGCTAGTTGCTCTAGGTTCAAATTTATCTGCTTTGTGGATATTGGTAGCTAATGGCTGGATGCAAAACCCAGTCGGAGCAGACTTTAATTACGAAACCATGCGTATGGAACTCACCAGCTTTGGCGAACTATTATTTAATCCTGGTGCTCAAGTTAAGTTTGTTCATACCGTTGCAGCCGGTTACACCACAGCATCGGCTTTTGTGCTAGGTATCAGCGCCTATTATATGCTAAAAGGCCGGGATGCAGCTTTTGCTCAACGCTCTTATACTATCGCTGCCGGCTTTGGTTTAGCCGCTATTCTTTCAGTCATGGTCTTGGGTGATGAAAGTGGTTTTACTGACGGTGAAATACAAAAAACAAAGCTTGCCGCTATCGAAGCCGAATGGCATACAGAACCTGCACCAGCAGCATTTACTGTCGTTGGGTTTCCTGATCAAGACGCTATGGTGACTCATCACGCCTTAGAAGTCCCCTGGTTACTCGGCTTGATTGGAACCCGGTCAAATGATACTCCCATTATGGGCTTATCAGAGATTCTAGAAAAAAATCGTTTACGTGTTAAAAATGGCATCAAAGCTTACGCAGCCTTACATGAATTAAGAAATGGCAACAAAAATGATAAGACTATTGCCGAATTTAACAGCTATAAACAAGATCTAGGTTATGGTCTTTTATTAAAACGTTATACCGACAAAGTAGTTGATGCAACAGCCGAACAAATAGAAATGGCAGCCAAATACTCCTTACCTAGAGTCGCACCATTATTTTGGACTTTTAGGATCATGGTCGTTTGTGGCATTATTATGTTGGGGATATTTGTTTTTGCTGTTATTGCCAGCTCGATCAGAAAATGTCGTCAAAATTGGCTATTAAGAGCCAGTCTTTATATGATGCCCTTACCTTGGATTGCCTGTGAAATGGGTTGGTTTGTCGCTGAATTTGGCCGTCAGCCTTGGACAATTGCCGAGATTCTACCCACTTTTTTAAGTGCCTCTTCTTTAACTGAACTCGATTTATACCTTAGCCTTTCAGGCTATATCGGTTTATATACCGTATTTTTAGTCATTGAAATGTTCTTGATGCTTAAATTTATTAAGTTAGGTCCCAGTAGCCTACATAAAGGTCGCTACCATTTTGAAATTGCCTCAGGAGAAGCATTATGATTTTTGATTATGAAACCATACGCTTGATCTGGTGGGCTCTTTTAGGCGCCTTATTAATAGGTTTTGCCATTACGGGTGGTTTTGATTTGGGTGTGGCCATCTTATTACCTTTTCTTGGTAAAAATGATATCGAACGTCGTGTGATCATTAATTCCGTAGGTGCTACCTGGGAAGGCAATCAGGTTTGGTTTGTAACAGCCGGTGGAGCACTGTTTGCCGCCTTCCCCATGGCCTATTCTGTGGCCTTTTCAGGCTTTTATTTTGCCTTGCTATTAACTTTATTTGCGCTATTTTTAAGGCCAATAGGCTTTGACTACCGTAGTAAATTACCTAGTCAAAAATGGCGTAGTAATTGGGATATAGCCTTATTTGTCGGGGGATTTATCCCTGCACTAATTTTTGGTGTAGCCTTTGGCAACTTATTAAAAGGGGTACCGTTTTATTTTGATAATGACATGCGTATTTTTTATACGGGTTCCTTCTGGGCTTTATTAAACCCTTTCGCACTAACAGCAGGGCTACTTAGCTTATCAATGATTATTATGCACGGCGCCGTTTTTTTACAACTCAAGACGGTGGGCGCTATTAATCAGCGATGTAAAAAAACAGTGGCTATTTTTGCATCTATAACACTCGTCATTTTTGCTCTCGCCGGCATCTGGGTGGCGAACACGGATGGCTACCATATCAGCAGTTCAATTCTTCATAATGCACCGTCTAACCCGCTCGTAAAAACAGTCGATAAAGGCACGGGATTATGGCTCGCTAATTATGCTAACTGCCCTATGTTATGGGCAATACCCGGATTAGCTTTTATAACCGGCCTCATAACACTATTACTTTCAAAATTTGAGCGACCAGGTTGGGCCTATATCAGCAGTGCATTAACCTTAGCCGCTGTTATTTTAACTGCTGGCGTATCTATGTTTCCTTTCTTGATCCCTTCAAGCTCAGCCATGAACAACTCATTAACAATCTGGGATGCAAGTTCCAGTCTTTCAACGCTATCCATTATGTTCTGGGTTACATTGATTTTTTTACCCCTTGTTATTACTTATACCTCGTGGGTATTCCAAATTCTGCGTGGCAAAATAACACAGGAACATATTCGTCTAAACGATCATAGCGCTTATTAGGAGGTTGTTATTATGTGGTATTTTACTTGGATACTTGGATTATTACTGGCCTGTTCATTAGGTATTATCAATGTTCTTCGACTCGAAGCTCAAGAAACATGGGACAAAGAACATATCCCTTTAGACCCCTTAACCCACTTAATAACTAAACACACCATGCTGGGCCGATTAAAAGAAAAAGTTGAAAATTCCAAGCGCAACGGACTCCCTTTTTCCATTCTCTTTATTAGTTTAAAAAGCTTTAAAACCACCAATGATTTACATGATTACGAAATAGAAGCTATTTTACGTAGCGTCGTTGACTGCTTCAAAGAAGATATAAGACCTGGTATTGATATTGCGGCAAAAATAGACGACTACGATTTTCTTATTGCAATGCCAGGCTTTACCTTAAAAAGAGCTGAAGAAATTGCCGCACTTGTCAAAATTGAAATTTTAACTAGTGTTAAATTACCTAGAAAACTTGTTTTTGAAGTCCTTGCCGGTGTTGCTGAATATTCTACTAATTCAGAAAAATTTGCCTCTAGCGCACTTGAAGTTGATCATTTGATCAATATAGCTGTAAACAATAGTTGCTGATAAATTCCAAAAAAAACACAAAGAAAAGATGTCTACTATCTCGTTATTTGGTTATAGATGCCAAAAAAGTAGCGGATAATTTTCAGCTGTATTTATTGATAACGATCACCTTTGCCATTGCTATACTCAGCGTATCTATTTGGCGGCTCTCTTATGCCGCCAAATATTTTGGTTGTCCGGATGATTTGGACACGAAAGATAATTAATCAGAATCAGTGGTTGGTTTGCTGCTTTAGCAAGCCAACCACGCTACCTCACATAGAGCCGATAGTTTTGGTGCTAATTAGCTTAGTCAGTTGCTTATAAAGTAGCTAAATCAATCACGAATCGGTATTTAACATCACTTTTTAATACGCGTTGATTGGCTTCATTAATCTGATGCATAGGGATAATTTCTATATCTGAGCTAATGCCATGTTCAGCACAGAAATCCAACATTTCTTGAGTTTCTTTGATGCCACCTATTAATGAACCGACAATACTACGACGTTTAAAAATTAAATGAGCGACCGTAGGTGAGGTGTGAGGGAGATCGGGTATGCCGACTAAACACAATGTACCATCACGTTTAAGTAATTGCGTGTAGTCATCCAAATTATGAGGTGCAGCAACGGTGTTTAGAATAAAATCGAAGCTAGCTAGGTGGGCCTGCATTTCATCGACATTTGTCGAAATCACTACTTCATCAGCGCCTAGTCGTTTCGCGTCTTCGGCTTTAGCAGGGGAGGTGGTAAACAGTATCACATGCGCACCAAAGGCATGGGCAAATTTAATGCCCATATGTCCT
>CAIVGC010000385.1 GCA_903905335.1 uncultured Methylococcaceae bacterium | reverse complement strand
GCGAACTGCACTTTTTGAGTGATGGAAGTATTTAACCAAGGTTTATACAGCGTACCACCTAAGCGATTTTGTAAGCTTGTTGCTAAAGCTTCACTATCAGATCGAATTAACCAAATGCCTAAATTATTCATATGCGGTCTTATTACTGTTTTCACTATCTATGATGCTGCCTATAGCTGTCTTTCGATTCTTTAGATCAACAACATAAAGCGCGTAAATATTAATGATGTGTTTCATTCCCCAGTATCAAGACGTTTTCTTCTTCACGACCCGAAATATATGCGTGTAATCTTTAGCATATAAGCTAGATTCGGTGGGCACATGATCGCTTAAGGCTTCGCCCACTAATAACATGGTCGTTAAATTCCAATCACTGCTTTTAATTTCAGCTAACAAATTCCCTAAAGTGCTCTGATGTGTTCGCTCTTCCGGCCAAGTGGCGCGGTAAATCAAGGCCACGGGGGTTTCATCGGGATAATGTAAACGCAAATCCGCAACTATCTTTTTTAAATGCGGACCCGATAAAAAGATACACATGGTTGCGCGATGTTCCGCTAACAAGGCTATGGATTCACTCTCAGGTACGGCAGAAGCGCGACCTGAAACGCGTGTTAAAATGATAGTTTGCGATACTTCGGGCTTAGTTAATTCGGCTTTTATGCTAGCGGCAGCAGCTGTAAACGAGGACACCCCCGGAACAATTTCATAAGCAATTTCTAAAGCATCTAAGCGCCGCATCTGTTCTGCCGTTGCACCATAAATGGCTGGATCACCTGAATGTAAACGTGCGACATCGATATTTTCTGCCAAGGCGCGTTGATAGCAGGCTTGTTGTTGCTCTAAATCTAGCTGGGCGGTATCAATAATTTCAGCGTCTTTATGGCAATGCACTAGCATGTCTTTAGAGACTAATGAACCCGCGTACAAGACCATGCCGACTTGGCCTAAAAGTGTCGCACCGCGCAAGGTGATTAAATCCGCTGCGCCAGGGCCTGCACCTATAAAATAAACTTTCATGTATGTCTTTGCTCTCTAGGGGTTTTACGAATTAATAAGGTGGATAAATAGCCCATAGCCTGATCGGCTTGTAAACTGGCTACATCGGTGCATAGCAATTCATCAGCTAGGCCGATACGGCGCGCAAAAGCGCAATGATCAGAAATACCCAGTTCCTGTAATAAAGCCAAGACCCAAGGCAAGCGCTTACCTATTTTCATGAGTACGATAATGTCATGGCTGTCGATATCCGCGCGTAAACTTAGCGCATCATCAGGGCACGGTAAAATCAAAGTACGTTCTTTGCCTTCGCCTAGCGGCCAATTCATCGCCGAGGCTGCCGCAGCATAGCTAGTAATGCCGGGGAAAGTGCGCTGAGGTAATCCCGGCAGCAGATCTAATAAAGCCGCCAAGATATAACCATAGGTAGAGTAAGTGAGCGTATCGCCGATAGTCAAATAGGCAACATTCAAGCCAGCGCGTAATTCAATGGCTATGGTTTCAGCTAATTGCGCATAATGATCGCTGAGCACTGTGCGGTCGCTATCCATCAAGAACTCTATTTCTCGTATACGTTCTGCCTCAAAAGCAATGCCTGTTAAACATTGCAAGGCGACTGAGTTTTCTGAGGTGGTGGCACGAGGGGCGAAAATTAAATCAGCTTGCTGTAAGGCAGCAACTGCCGCCAAAGGCAAATAACCACTAGGCCCGGGCCCTACGCCTATACCCCAAAATGTTCCTAGATGACTCATGCTGCTCCTAAACTATAACCCTGCAAATTAAATAAGCGCACTTCAACACGACTGACCGCCGGAATGCGACTGTGTACCAACACGGCGATACGATGTTCTATTTCTAACCACAAGGCAGAGGCATTCGTTTCATGTTGCACTAAGTCGATAGTCGCCTCTACGGTATTCGCTAAGGTTATAGCCTCAACTAAGGCATGAGCAAAATCCAATTCCGCCGCCACCTTAGCAACGCTAATCATAGCCATGTTACTTTTACTAGAATGGGTATCCCAATCTCCTGCTAACACTTTAGCGAGTTTACCGGGATGACCTAACAACCATAGTACCTCTAGGTTGCGCTGTTCCTCAGCCAAAGCATATTGCATAAAATCTAAGGCATCACCTAAGAAATTAGCAATTTGTACTGTGCGCGAAGTAGCTAAACCTAGGTTCTCTTTAGCATAAACACGACCTATCTTGCCCGGCAAAAAAGCTATGCTTTGCGCCTCATGCCCTAAAGCAACACGCACATAGACTTCAATAGAAGCTATCCAAGATGCCAAGGACAAAGGCTCGACGATGCCAGATGTTCCTAAGATGGAGATACCCCCTACGATACCTAAGCGCGGATTAAAGGTTTTTTTGGCGATAGTCTCGCCATCAACACAACCGATAGTAAGATCAAAACCTAAGTCATGACTGCCTAGCACTTCAGTTACCGCCTGCTGCATCATCAAGCGCGGCACTGGATTAATGGCTGGCTCACCTACTGCGACTCTTAAACCCGGTTGAGTCGCTGTTCCTACGCCCTCCCCCGCAAAAAAACGTAGCAACCCTAGATCATTACGGCAAACAAGGGCAAAAATCGTCGCGCCGTGGGTATTATCAGGATCATCGCCGCCATCTTTAATAACCTCAGCCCTAACCGATTGCGCATCTACCTTAAATACTTTTTGTATTGCTACCGTTAAATAATAATGCTGATCAGGCAAGGTGACTGAAACGCACTGATGGCATTCATCATGTAATAACAAATACAATGCTGCTTTAACGGCCGCTGTTGCACAACTACCTGTGGTACGTCCACGCCGCAAACCATTCGCCGCCAACACCTCTAAGCTGAATTCGTCTGGTTTGAAGCTAGCCATTATAGATTTTTATCGTTCTCATTGCTCTGCGTCACGCAGCGCTGGAGCGATGCAGGATGCATTCCCACGCCAAGCGT
>CAIVGC010000384.1 GCA_903905335.1 uncultured Methylococcaceae bacterium | reverse complement strand
CGGGGCCGTAATATTGCACGCGTTCTGAAACCACATAGACGGTGACGTCACCTAGGACGTATTTAACTCGTTTTGAGTTAGGTTCATCATCGGGGATAGTGATATCAGGCGTGCTAGGCGTACCCGATTCTGCAATAGGATTGCCGTTTTCATCGAGTTCAGGCTCACTATCATCATCGGGTGGCACTACCGTTGCACCGGGTTTGGGTTCATAGATCATTACCGGTTCGCCATCAAAGTCTTTATCGGCAAAGAGTTCGGTGGCTTTTTTAAAGTCCATGATAGTAAACCAGTACTTGTCATAATCTTCGTTAATACGAGTGCCACGACCGATGATTTGTTTAAATTCGGTCATGGAGCGGATGTGTTGATCTAACACCACTAATTTACAGGTTTGCGCATCCACGCCGGTGGTCATCAGTTTGGAGGTGGTGGCAATAACAGGATAACGTTCTTCTGGATTAATAAAGTTATCTAACTCGGCTTTGCCTTCTTGTTCATCACCCGTGATACGCATGATATATTTGCGATTTTCTTTAACACGTTCTGGGTTTAAATTCACCAAGGCTTTACGCATGCGTTCGGCATGGTCTATGTCGTCACAAAACACGATAGTTTTAGCGTAAGGATCGGTGGCGGTTAAAAATTCGGTAATCTTTTGCGCGACCAGTTCAGTGCGTTTTTCTAAGACTAAAGTGCGATCCATATCTTGTTGGTTGTAGATACGGTCTTCTATGACTTCGCCATTTTTATCTAGCTGGCCTTTGCTGGGTCGCCAGCCTTGTAAATCTTTATCAATGTCGATGCGCACGACTTTATAAGGCGCTAGAAAGCCGTCTTCGATGCCTTGTTTAAGGGTGTAGCTGTAGATGGGTGCACCAAAATAATGAATACTGGATACGTCTTTGGTTTCTTTAGGCGTCGCGGTTAAACCAACATGGGTGGCGGATGAAAAGTACGCCAAAATCTCTCGCCATGCCGAATCTTCTGCAGCACTACCGCGATGACATTCATCAATCACAATCAGATCAAAAAAGTCAGGCGAGAATTGCTTGTAAATATTTTGGGTTTCTTCAGTGCCGGTAACAGCTTGATATAAAGATAAATAGATTTCATAACTTTTGTCGATTTGGCGTTTGCTGATTTTAGTCATCGCCGCGCCAAAGGGTTTAAAGTCATTATTTTTGGTTTGATCAACCAGAATGTTTCTATCGGCTAAAAACAAGATGCGCTTTTTAGTGCCCGACTTCCACAAGCGCCAGATGATCTGAAAAGCCGTGTAGGTTTTACCGGTGCCCGTCGCCATCACTAGTAAGATACGTTGCTGCGCTTTGGCGACAGCTTCTATGGTGTTGTTAATGGCATTGGCTTGATAATAACGCGGTGCTCGCCCCATGCCATCATCATAATAGGGCATTTCGACGGTGTGTTTGGCGTCGGCTGTTTCTAAACCTTTATAGTGACAATAGCGTTGCCAAAGTTCGGTGGGGCTGGGAAAGTTTGCAAGGCTCAATTCTTGTTCGGTTAAGGCGGCTAAGCCAGTCCGGTCGTGACAGATAAAACCATCACCATTGGAGCTAAATACAAAAGGGATATCTAGGGTTTCTGCGTAGTTTAGGGCTTGTTGCATACCCGAGCCTACGCTGTGCTTGTTGTCTTTAGCTTCTATAACGGCTAAGGGAATATTGGCTTTGTAATACAGAATGTAATCAGCGCGTTTTTGTTCGCCTCGGGTATGTAACTTGCCACGGACGATAATGCGGCCTTTGGTAAAAGACACTTCGCGGCGAATTTGTAGGGCTTCATCCCAGCCTGCGTCAATGATGGCAGGGGTAATGTATTTGGCACAAATATCAGATTCGCTTAGGGACTTTTTACTCATAAGGCCGTTTTAGTTATAGGTTTAGTTTTGATCATTTGGTAATAGTTGAATCGTGACGGGAGGTTATGATTCCGTTAATCACGTTTCGGTCGGAGTTGTTATAGATGATTCATAAGTGATAGTAGCCTAATACAGTCTATATAGACTAATTTTTTGCTTTTTAGGTGAATAATCTAGCCACTTTGCCAAGTTTCGGTTTGGGAGTCAGCACAATGTCACGACGTAGTGTGCTGTTACGATATCGATTAAACACTATGTTAAAAGTCGCAAGCAAGATAGCTTGTGGTTTCTAGCATGTGCATGCTGTCATTGATAGAAGACTTTATGACAAAAGGCCGCAGGGCTCTTATTAAGTGGGAATATGTTGCAGGCCACGTACCTAGTGATGAATGCCTATCACTACGACGACGACTGCTGCTCATCATACCGTCAAGGGTCTTAAAGTTGATAATTTAGGGAGTTAGATAAAAAGCTGATGATTGGGAGGTCGGGTTAGCGCTAGTAACCCGACGTTTTGTCGCGAAGTTGTCAGATTACGGCTAGCGCCTAATCCGAACTAACCTGATTTAACGACTTACTTGAGCTATCCAATCTTCTAGGTTGTAATAATTAGTAATACGCGCCACTTTGTTGTCACGAATTTCAAAAAAAGCACCCGCTGGTAGCTTATATTTTTGTCCGTTTGCAGTAGGTAAGCCTTCGTCAGTTTTAAGATATTCACCCAGCACGACAAATTCAGCCGCAGCACGCTGTCCATTAGCACTGGCCATAACTACCATATCGACTAATTGTTCTTTGTAATTAAAATTCATGCAGGCCATGAATTGGGTAAACGCTTCTTTACCTATTTCACGTTTACCTTGATTGATGTCATGGATAACATCATCGGTTAGTAAGTTTAAAAAGGTATCCATGTCGCCACCATTAAAGGCTGCGTAATAGTTTTCGACTAGTTTAAGGGTATCTTGTTGGTTCATGTTCATTCCGATGTTAAGTAAAGAATAAAGGGTACATATTTTATAGTTAATGGCTCACTGCTGAGTTTTTAACAGTCTTTAATTAGTCATTACCCCAGCCACCGTCACGTAATGATACGGTACGGTTAAAGACTAATTTACCTTCCAGGCTATCTTGCGCATCTAAACAAAAATAACCGGTACGTTCAAATTGGTAGCCCGTCTCAGCTTGTGCGTTAACTAAACTTGCTTCAACGCGCGCATCATTTATTACGTGCAAGGACTCGGGGTTGATAGCATCCAGAAAATTTTCTTCATTATCAGGGGCAGGTACTTTAAATAAGCGGTCATATAAACGAATTTCCGCTGGAAGAGCATGTGGTTCAGAAACCCAATGAATAACGCCTTTGACTTTACGACCTTCAGGGTTCTTACCTAAGGTGTCAGGATCATAGCTGCAACGTAATTCAATGATGTTGCCCTCAGCATTTTTAATCACTTCGTTACATTTAATGACGTAAGAACCCCGTAGTCGGACTTCGCCTCCGTCAATTAAACGTTTGAACTTAGGTGGTGGAATTTCGGCAAAATCATCTTGCTCAATTAAGATCACTTTAGAAAAGGGTACTATGCGTTTGCCTAGTTCATGACGTTGTGGGTGATTACTCACTTCCAGTTCTTCTGTTTGTTCATCTGGATAATTATCGATAACGACACGCAATGGTTTTAAGACCGCCATGGCTCGTAAGGCATTCTCATTTAAATCTTCGCGTATGCAATATTCTAAGACGCCCATTTCTATCCATGAGTTTTGCTTAGTCACGCCAATGCGTTCACAAAAGTCACGGATTGATTTTGGTGTGAAGCCTGCTCTACGCAAGCCAGCAATAGTTGGCATACGGGGATCATCCCAGCCATGCACATGTTTTTCCATGACCAGTTGATTAAGCTTACGCTTGCTAACAATGGTGTATTCCAATTGCAATCTAGCAAATTCTATTTGCTGTGGATGAGCAAGGCTAGGCAGTTGATCCAAGACCCAGTCATAAAGCGGTCGATGATCTTCAAATTCCAGTGTGCATAAAGAATGGGTGATACCTTCAATCGCATCTGAAATACAATGCGTGTAATCGTACATGGGATAAATACACCAAGCATCCCCGGTACGTTGATGATGTACACGGCGAATGCGATACAGGGCAGGGTCGCGCATATTGATGTTGGGCGAGGCCATATCAATTTTAGCGCGTAACACATATTGGCCATCGGTAAACTCACCGGCACGCATACGTTGGAATAAGTCTAGGTTGTTGGCAATAGAACGATTGCGGTCAGGACTTTCTTTGCCCGGTTCAGTTAATGTGCCGCGATAAATGCGGATTTGTTCTGCTGATAAACTGTCAACATAAGCCAAGCCTAGGTCGATCAGTTCGATGGCGTAACCATATAATTGTTCGAAATAATCAGAAGCATGATGCAAGTCCGCCCATTCAAAGCCCAGCCACTGCACATCTCTTTCTATAGATTGCATGTATTCAATGCTTTCTTTTTCAGGATTAGTGTCATCAAAGCGCAGATTACAAGTGCCTTTGAATTCAGCCGCCATTCCAAAATTTAAACAAATTGATTTAGCATGTCCTATATGTAGATAACCATTTGGTTCTGGCGGAAAGCGTGTAGCTACTTTACCTTGGTTTTTATGTTCTTTAAGGTCATTAGTAATAATTTGGCTAATAAAATTTGCCGTGACAGGGTTATCGTTGGTAGACATGTTTATAATTTATTGGGTTAGAAAGTAAAAAGATGAAAAATGCCGGAATGGCATTGAAATAGATTAAGATTGTTCGCGTTAGTCTTATTTCTTTTTAATATAAAAGATCTGCTTATTATCTTGTTTAATCACCTCTAAGAGGAGATGGCCCGATTGATTAACAAAAACACCAAAATCTAAATGCGCTGCTGGGTCGGTAGCGATAATTTTTACCACATGACCACTTTCAAGTGACATTAAAGCTTTTTTTAGGCGCAATAGCGGTAAAGGACACATCAATCCTGCTGCATCAATTTCTAGGCTAAATTCAATCATTGTTTTTTAGTAACTCATTAACGTCAGAATGCTTATAATACCACCCCCTAATGAATCTAAGAATCACCGAAACAAAATGGATTATTTTCCCGTTTTCGTAAAACTGAAAGACCAAGAGTGTTTGGTTGTCGGAGCTGGCGAAATAGCTGCCCGTAAAATAGAATTATTAGCTAGAGCTCATGCTAGGATAACGGTACTCGCTGAACAGATCAGTCCTCAGGTAAAAAGTCTACAAGGCTCTTGTCAGCTTACTTTTATACAAAAGCGCTTTACTCCTGACGATTTATGTAACTATCGGTTGGTGGTGTCAGCG